>JAGVCD010000310.1 GCA_020059425.1 Chamaesiphon sp.
ACTGCGGCTGTTTCCAGGGATTCTCCGTAGTCCACAAAACCACCGGGTAAAGCCCAACCCAAAGGCTCATTGAGTCTTTCAATCAGGACAATCGGACGGTTTGGTCGATCGATCATTTCAATAATAATATCGACGGTCGGGATCGGGTTGCGGTAAGCCACGGTAAATATTGTTGCAATTGTGTTCCAATCTTCCCATATATTATTGGGTATTGAATTAATGTCAGTTCAGCTTCAGAGAATATTTCTGATTGGGTTGAAGGAACCCGGATCTGGGGGTTCTGACCCCCAGTCCCCCCATTGAGGGGACGGAGATGCCTCCCCTCAAACTCCCCTACATAAGGGTCAGTCTTTGGGGTATTAGAATTATTGGCTAAAACTCATTGCATTACCTATTTGTCCTCTTCTGTCTCCTCGCCTCTTCCCTATGACTTTTCCTCGCTCCAGCGGCATTTTGCTCCATCCTACTTCTTTGCCTAGCCCCTATGGCATTGGGGATTTAGGCGAAAATGCCTATGAGTTTATCGATTTTCTGCAACGAACTAAGCAAACCTATTGGCAGATATTACCCCTGGGGCCCACGGGCTATGGTAATTCACCCTATCTTTGCTACTCGGCAATTGCTGGAAATCCGCTCCTAATTAGCTTAGATAAGTTAGTAGTCAATGGCTGGGTGCAACCAGCCGATCTAAGCAAACTCCCAGATTTTCCTTCTTTAAAAGTTGACTTCGATCAGGTTATTTTGGCCAAAGTAGAAATATTGGACTTAGCCTGTGCTCATTTTCGCCATCATGGCACAGTGGCCGAGCACCAAGATTTCCAGAAATTTGTACAAGAGCAAGCCCATTGGCTACCAGACTATGCGCTGTTTATGGCGGTGCATGAGCATTATCAAGATGCCCCTTGGTATGAATGGCCGCAGTCGATCGCTTGGCGCAAACCAGATGCCATTACTGAACACCAAGAACTGTTGATCGATCGAGTCTTTTATTATCAGTTTGTGCAGTTTGTTTTCCATCAGCAGTGGCTAGCTCTCAAAGCCTATGCGGGTGAGCGAGGCATTCAAATTATTGGGGATATTCCGATCTACGTTGCCCACGATAGTGCCGATGTGTGGGCAAACCAAGCCAGCTTTCAACTAGACCCAGAAACTGGAGCAGCGGCCATGATGGCCGGAGTACCGCCCGACTATTTTAGTGAGACTGGCCAACTCTGGGGCAATCCGGTGTACAACTGGGAACACCTGGAAAAAACCAATTTTACTTGGTGGATCAGTCGCTTCCGGGCTTTACTTAATCTGGTCGATATTATTCGCATCGACCATTTTCGGGGGTTCGAGGCTTACTGGGCAGTACCCCAGGGTGACAAGACAGCGGAAAATGGGGAGTGGGTCACCGCTCCGGGTGTGCAGTTTTTTCAGGAACTCGAAAAACAGTTAGGTCATTTGCCAATTTTGGCCGAAGATTTAGGGGTAATTACGCCCGAGGTAGAAGCGCTGCGGGATAAATTCAATTTTCCGGGCATGAAGGTGTTGCAGTTCGCCTTTGGCTCCGATAACGAGAATGGCTTTTTACCTTTTAATCACGATCGGAATTTTGTAGTTTACACCGGCACCCACGATAACGACACTACCATTGGTTGGTTCAATAGCACTGAAAGCTATGAACGCGATCGGGTGCTGCGTTACTTAGGTGGAATTTCCAGTGTGGGCATCAACTGGGACTTGATCAGGATCGCCTTTAGCTCGGTAGCTAATCAGGTGATTGTACCCATGCAAGACGTGTTGGGCTTGGATAATGCTGCCCGGATGAACCTCCCCAGTACCATCGCTGACAATTGGCAGTGGCGCTACCATAGCAGTGAACTCACCCCGGAAATTGAGCAACAATTGCGCAGTATTACCGAAACCTTCGGACGAGAAAACCCCGCAGAACAAACAGACCAAGGTGATGACTAATTCTGTGATTAATAGCTACAAAAAATAACTATGGACTCAGCTTTCCAGCGCTTCCCAGTGCGTCTTCAAGAAGCGATCGTCTCTCAAGTAGGTTGGTCTAGTCTCCGTCCCGTCCAAGAACTGGCTAGTCAAGCCTTGTTAGATGGTCATAACGCGATCGTTTTGGCACCCACAGCTGGCGGTAAAACCGAAGCAGCAATGTTTCCGCTGTTGGCACAACTAGTGGCCGCAGAGCCGATCGGAGTCGGGGTGATTTATATCGCCCCGATTAAGGCGCTGCTGAACAACCAGTCCGATCGGTTAGGGCTTTATACCGAAATGGTCGGCCTGGAGCGGTTTTTGTGGCATGGTGATATCACTGCTAGTAAAAAGAAAGCATTCTTAGCTAACCCCAGCGCGGTGCTGATGACTACGCCGGAATCTTTGGAAGTGATGCTGCTCTCGCCCAAGGTGCCCCAGGCGGAATTATTTCAAGATTTGCGGGCAGTGGTCATTGATGAAATCCATGCGATCGCTGGTACCGATCGGGGCGCTCATTTGCTTTCTGTCCTGGAGCGGCTCACCAAGTTCACTCGGCATGACTTGCAGCGGGTGGGTTTGAGTGCCACCGTTGGGAACCCCAGTGCGATCTTGACTTGGCTGCAAGGCAGCTCCCAACGACCCGGCCAGGTGGTGGAACCACCCAAAGTACCCACCAAACGCGATATTCGGATTTATCTCCGGGAAACATTGGGATCGATCGCTAGTGATGCCAGTGGGCTAGCGCGGGGCAAAAAGAGTTTGTTCTTTTGTCAAAGTCGCTCTTTATCGGAAGATATTGCCGAGCGGCTGCGGCAATGCGGCACCGATGTGTTTGTCCATCACAGTTCCGTGTCGCTCGAAGAACGGATGATGGCGGAGGAGCGTTTTCAGCAGGGGCAGGATACTTGTATTGTTTGTACCTCTACACTCGAACTGGGCATTGATGTGGGGGATCTGGATACGGTCTTGCAAGCTAATGCACCCACTACCGTTTCTTCCTTTTTACAGCGCCTGGGGCGGACGGGACGGCGAGCCGATGCCCTGGCCAACACCACCTTTTTTACCGAAAATACTGAGACCTTACTGCAAGCGATCGCCATTGTGGAACTCGCCAAAAAAGGCTGGGTGGAGTCGGTGCAAGTATCCGATCGAACTTGGACAGTGTTAGTCCATCAGCTGTTTGCCTTAGCCCTGCAATTTGGCGGCATTAGCCGCTTGGACTGTTGGGAGCAACTATCGATCGTCCCCGATTTTGCCGGGATTAGCCAGTCTGAATTTGATTTTCTGATTGAACATATGATTCAAAAAGATTTTCTATTTAGCGCTGATGGGTTGCTGTCTCTAGGTAACCAAGCCGAAAAAGTCTTTGGCCGCCGCAATTTCATGGAACTATATGCGGTGTTTAGCAGCCCCCAACTCTACCAAGTGCAGACTGTTGCCGGATATACGATCGGCTCACTAGAGCAAACTTTTGTGGATAAGCTGGTACCAGAAATCAGCTCCTTTTTGCTGGGCGGCAGACCTTGGGTGGTCAGTTTAGTTAATCATGATAATCGCACAGTGATCGTCAGCGGTAACCAGATCGGCAAGAAACCCAGTTGGGGTGGCTTTATTCCGCAATTACTCAGTTTTGAACTCTGCCAAGCGATGGCTCAAATCCTGAAATCTGATCAGCCGTTTCCCTATATCGATCGATTGGCACAGGTAGCGATCGATAATTACCGCGCCGATCTGGGTCACAAACTACGCAGCCAAACTCAATGCATTGAATGGGAGGGCGAACAGGCCACCTGGTGGACGTTTGGCGGTGGTCAAATCAATCACACCCTCAAGTATGGTATTCAAAGATCCCATGACTGGAAAGTGAGAGTGGATAACTTTAAGTTACGCATTGAGGGCGACAGCTTAGGAGTGGGGACGCTCAGCAAAACGATGGATGAAGTTTTGACGACTCAGTTCTGGCAAGAACCAGCCACCATCAACTATCTGATCAACAATATGCCTGGTTATCGATTCAGTAAA
>JAGVCD010000331.1 GCA_020059425.1 Chamaesiphon sp.
AAGTTTGGTTTACCAGCATTTAGTCCTAATTTATCTACATCAGTAACTTGATTATGTTTAGCAACTATCTCAAAAATCTCCACAAACGCTGGCTGTATTTGCTGACTGCTACTGTGATGACAGCAGTGGTTATGGTTGGCACTCCCCGAGCTGGACAAGCGGCTTCTTGGGTGGAATTACTGCTGCGGGGTGCTCAAATTATCCAAATTTCTAACATTTCTGAGCAACAAGAGATGCAGTTGGGTGCTGCCACTAACCAGCAAATTCTCGAACAGATGAAGGTGCATCCCAGTCGAGAGGCCAATAGTTATTTAAATAGTATTGGGCAGCGGATGGGGCGTGTTAGTGCCAGACCTAATATGAAGTATACATTTCAGGTAATTCAGGATGACAACATTAATGCCTTTGCGACCATGGGCGGCTATGTATATGTCAATAGTGGATTGCTGAAAATGGCCGACAACGAGGCGCAATTAGCTGGGGTGCTTGGTCACGAAATTGGACATATTACTGGTCGGCATGGTATTGAGCAGATGAAGCAGCGAATGATTGCTAGTGGAGTTAGTTCTTTGGCTGGGGTTGATCAAAATACTTTGGCACAAGTGGGTGTTGAATTGGCACTCCGTCGCCCCCGCAGTCGAGCTGATGAATATGATGCTGATCGACGAGGATTAGATAACTTGATTAAGGCAAAATACGCTCCTTCAGCGATGCCAGCATTCATGAGTAAATTGAGCAGTACGAATAATCCCCCCACTTTTTTAAGTACTCATCCTTCACCACCCGATCGAGTGGCTAATCTGCAAAAGATGATTCCCACCAAGTACCGCACTCAAACCTCTGGATTAGAATCGGCGAGTTATCGGCAGCGCATTCAAGCATATTTGGGTAGCAGTAGCACCAAGAATTCTACTTCTAGTCCTGGTAATTCTTACCGGAAATTGCGTTAATTGTAGGCCGTTACCTTGTTGGGGTCGATTTGTTTAGTGATGTGTTCTAGTTTTTTACAACGGTATTTTTTGCTAAAAACATTGTATTGATGTACCAATTTGTTATTGATGTCTAGAGCAGTCATCCAACCACTTTTGCGGTGGTAGGCACCGGTTTCGATATTGAGCCAACCTACCCCCGCTGCCAACTCACCTGGTGATACGCCGGGGAGAGTAAAGGTAATGGTGTGACCGGTGACAATGATTTTGTCTTCAAAATACGGAAAGGCTGAGCTGAAGAATTTTTCGCGCATCCAGCAAAACTGCTGCTCACCTTGCTGATCTAGGCGCAAGTAAGGATCAACACCAGCATGTACCAACCACACATCATCTAAGTCTAGATAGGTGGGTAAACTGGCCATCCAATCTAAATCAGCTCTTAGAATTCCTTCTGAGCCGTAGCTGGCTACGGTGGCATCGCCACCAGCTTTTAACCAGAAATTCAAGACTCGATCATCTTCTGCTTCATAAACAGCTCGCAAAAGCATCACCTCATGATTGCCGAGCAGGCAAGGGTATTGATTGTCACGTAAGAACTTGACAACTTCAGCACTTTTGGGACCCCGATCGATCAGGTCTCCGAGAAAATACACTTGATCATCATCACCTAGTTCGACATTTTCTAGTAATGCCATCAGACCATCGTAATGACCGTGGATATCACCAATGATGATGCGACGGTTTTTGAAAATCGTTCTAGGGGGTTTGGAAATCGAGGGTTTAGTGAAAAAGTTGAACATAGGTAACTATGGTGAACAAGCTGAGACTGGAAAGTACCAGCATCCAAGGTTGATACCTCAGTATTATAGGTAACTATGGGTACCTGGAGCTTGTTATATTTGTTTTATGGAAATTGCCACACATCAGACCATTAATTTTATTTGCCAAGCCACTAGCTCTGCTTGGCTGAATCAAGCTTTGGAGAATGTCAACATTATTTTATTAGATCATTCTCATTGTGAGCTAAAAGCAGCTAACAATGCTTTAAATTTAATCTTTCGCTATTCTAGTTATCCCAAACTGATTGAATCTTTAACAGCAATCGCTAAAGAAGAGTTGGAACATTTCAGTCAGGTTAACAAAATTTTGGCCGAACGCCAAATTGCCCCGGCACCATTAACGCCTCCACCCTATGCTGCTGGCTTGAAAAAGCAGATTCGATCGAATGGCCCAGAGCGGTTTTTAGATTCTTTGTTAGTAGGTTGTCTGATCGAAGCTCGGTCTCATGAGCGCTTAGGACTCTTGGCTGAACATTTACCCGATCCGAAGCTGGCCGCTTTCTATCGGAGCTTGATGGCCTCGGAGGCACGGCATTTTGGGGCTTTTTGGTCATTGGCTGATACCTACTTCGATCGCCCTGTTGTCCAAAACCGGTTGACCGAGTTAGCCGCAGTTGAAAGTGAATTATTGGTAAACCTGCACCCCGAACCCCGAATTCACAGTTAATAAATAATGAACCAGTTAAACCAATTGATTTACCAAGATTTTGTGATTCGGCCTTGGCAACCTGCCGATCGAC
>JAGVCD010000386.1 GCA_020059425.1 Chamaesiphon sp.
CAACCAAGTTTACAAATTTTACTGTTATTGGCAACAGCACCCCAAAATAGGTTAACAATTGTTCGCAGCTATCCCGCTGAACTAACCAGTTAACTAAGCTGGGATGAATTTCATGGAGATGCCATTCATGCAGTAACGTAAGCCCGTGGGTTTGGGGCCATCTTCAAAAACATGTCCTAAATGTCCGCCGCAGCGCCGACAATGCACTTCGGTGCGTTTCATTAATAACTTCCGATCGACTGAGATTCCGATCGAGTTAGGAATCGGATCATAAAAACTTGGCCAACCAGTACCACTATTGAATTTGGTATCGGAAACAAAGAGGGGTAGGTCGCAACCAGCACAGACAAAAGTTCCTTTGCCATATTCTTTATCCAAGATACTGGTGCCAGCTCTTTCGGTACCATGTTTGCGCAGAACGCTGAATTGTTCGGGGGTGAGGATCTCCCGCCATTCACTGTCGGTTTTGGTGATTTCAAATTCGGAGGGAGTTGTAGCCATGGTTGATGATTTCCTGGATAAAAAATAAATGCCGCTGGCCGCACCGAGGCCAAAAACTGCTGTTGATAATAGGGTTCGTCTGTCCATTGATAAGCTGAATATCAAAATTTGGTACTTACTGATAGTTTAGCAAGCATTAATCGATCGAACTGGCTTGTTATAAATCGATTCTCCTCACCGAAAAACCGTCAAGTTATAATTAAGATCGCAACAGATTAGGTCGATGGCTGACAATGAAAGTCTGGCAACCTCATAAACTACCTTTTTTAGAATTCCTGGGTTGGCAAATTGCTGATGTCTACCGCTTAACCCCAAGGGAAATGCTGGCCAGTTATGAACGAGGTTGGCGATATCGACATCTGGCTAACCCTCCGGCCAGTGAATTAGCTTTCATCAAACAACTGGTTTTTGACTCCCATTCTTGGCTAGCTAGCGAATTCATGAACTTTCAGATTGATCATCATCAACGGATCTATCAAGTATTAGAGAATTTCAATCATGAATTTCTTAGCACTTGTCGATCTTATTTTGGCGGGGGGACACTGCTGGCCTTGGATATGGGAGAGTATCGCACCAGTAATGATATTGATTTTATTTGTCCACTGGGTGCTGGTTATCGTCAGTTGCGAAATGATATTAGTGATCATAGTCCTCGAATTTTGTTGCAACCAAATTCACTGTTAGAGATCGATAGGTTTACCGCTGATCAATATGGCATAAGAATGTCTATCATCGTTGATAGCATATCCATTAAAACTGAAATCATTGCTGAAGCTAGATTTGAGCTAGAGCAACCTCGGCAACCCAGTTGGTCGCCACTGGCCTGTTTAAGTATTACTGATTGCTTTACTAGCAAGTTGTTAGCTAATGCTGATCGCTATTTAGATTCCAGTGTTCATACTCGTGACTTGATCGATTTAGCTTTTTTGAGAAATAAATATGCGTTGCCAACACTGGCGATTGAGAAAGCCGAAGCGGCCTACCGAGTAATATCCCCATTAAAATCAGCACTCCTTAGGTTTCAAGCAGATGCTGACTTAAGGTTTAATTGTTACGAGAATTTGATAATTTCAGAATCCTTTCGGGCACAGCTGATTGACGGAATCGATTTATTGGCGATCGATCTAAACTTGCCTAAAACCCAACGCACCATTGGTGAAGCAGGGGATGAGATTTTTCCGTTTATGTAAAAAGTTTGATCGGTTATCGTCTTCATTTCACAAACTGAGCCAGACGATCAACCGCCAACTGCAAAATATGCGGCGGATGCACTAGCGCAAACCTTACATAACCTTCTCCCGCTGCCCCAAAACCAATTCCCGGTGCCGCCGCTACCCCTGTGGCTGCTACCAACTTAGTACAAAAATCCAAAGAGTTTCCGGACCACTGCGATGGAAGCTTTGCCCAAATATACATTGTGGCCGCTGGGGTCGGGACATCCCAGCCAATGTTCGCTAAGGCTTGGACAAACACATCCCGCCGCTCGCGGAAAGTTTGAACGGTAGTAGCGACAGAAGATTGATCACCACTCAGCGCCGCGATCGCCCCGTTTAAGATGCCGCGATACTGATTAAAATCCACCACGGCTTTAATTTGGCGCAGCGCCCCAATTAATTCAGCATTGCCGATCGCATAGCCCACCCGAAAACCGCCCATATTGTAGGACTTGGACATAGTAAAGAACTCGATCGCACAAGTTTTGTGAGGGTCGGCTTGTAAGATCGAGGGCATTTGTTGATCAATAAAGGCCAAATCCCCATAGGGAAAGTCGTGTATCAATACCAAATCATTTTGCTGGCAAAAGGCTACGGCTTCCTGAAAAAATTCCAAGGTGGCGATCGCTGCTGTTGGATTATGCGGATAGCTCAACACCATCAACCGCGATCGATCTAAAACTGCCGCTGGAATCTCACTAAACACCGGCCAGAAATTATGCTCTGGCCGTAAGGGCATCGGGTGAATTTGCCCCCCAGCCAAATAGACCCCGCCCATGTGAGACGGATAGCCCGGATCCATCAGCAAAGCATAATCCCCTGGCTCCAGGATGGCTAAGGGCAGATGAGCTGTGCCTTCTTGAGAGCCTATCAAGGGCAATACTTCAGTATCAGGATCGATCGATACGCCATATTTTTTGGTATACCAATCAGCAGCAGCCACCCGAAAA
>JAGVCD010000140.1 GCA_020059425.1 Chamaesiphon sp.
CGGTGCTAACCAGCTAGCGATCGGCATTTCGACCACTGTTCTGATGATGATTCAGTTGTTTGCCCGATTCATCCCCAAATTTCCGGGCACATTGTTAGCTGTAGTCGGGGCTATTGTAGCCAGTTGGCTGTTTAACTTTGCTGGTTACGGGGTCAGTGTGGTGGGGAAAGTACCTAGTGGTCTACCTTCCTTGCACCTACCGGCAGTTAGCTTAAATGAAATCCCGGCAGTCTTGGGCATTGCCCTATCTTGTTGTATTGTCATTGTGGCTCAAAGCGCCGCTACCTCGCGTGCCTATGCCTTCCGTTACAGCGAAAACTTCAACGAAAATATTGATCTAGAAGGTTTAGCCGCCGCTAATTTGGCAGCAGGATTAACTGGTACATTTGTGGTCAATGGTAGCCCCACTAAAACAGAAATTGTGGACACCGCTGGTGGCCGCAGCCAAGTAGCTCAGCTGTCTACAGCAGCCGTAATCTTGATGGTTATTCTATTTTTAACTCAGCCGCTTAGCTATCTACCGAATCCAGTGTTAGCGGCAATTGTCTTTTCGATCGGACTGCGGTTGATCGACATTAAAGGAATGCGATCGATCTTCCAAACCCATCGCGAAGAGTTTTATTTGGCCATAATTACTGCTGCGACAGTGGTTGTTATTGGTGTTAAAGAAGGAATTTTATTGGCAATTACATGGTCATTAATCTTACATGTGCGCCATAGCTATCGACCACACTCCGCGATAATTATTCCGGGCGAACATAAATTCTGGCAACCGATGCCGGTGCAGATCGGTCGCATTTCGGCACCTGGTGTGATCATTTATCGATTTAGTCGGGATCTCTTCTATGCTAATGCCACCTTCTTTGCCGAGGAAGTACAAAGCCTGGTGAAAAATGCGGAATCACCAGTGCAGTGGTTCATTTTGGAAGCCAGAGCAATTACTGGTATTGACTACTCGGCTGATCAAACCTTGCAGGATGTAGTAAAAAAATTATCTAGACAGAATGTAGCTTTTGTTGTTTCTGGTCTGCCGCCGGAGGTGAAATTACAATTCGATCGAGATGGACTGACAGACCTAATTGGGGTCGATCGTTTTTTTAATCACTTAGAAGAAGCTTTGCTGGCTTGTCGATCGGACCTCAAGGGGTGAGGAAATCGATCAGCCACCGGCAACAACCTGAATTAAAAACGAGTCGAGCTATAATACATCTTCTTCCAATGTTGTTTACATGACCGGATCATTACTCCCAGCGGCGACCCATCCTACTTTGCTCCTGAACCTTCGCATCCTTGGCGGGATGGTCTCCAGTCTGTGGATATTGGAATTGACCGATTCATTACTACTTGGGAACCGGCTCAACCGTCTGGGCATTCAACCGCGCCGCTGGTCTGGCCTGAAAGGAATTTTGTTATCGCCGCTACTGCATGGCGATCTACGGCATTTGGCTGCTAATACAGTCCCGCTGGCGGTTTTGGGTGGATTGATTCTGTTTCGTAGTCAGACTACCTTCGCGATCGTCACGGTAGTAGTATGGTTGGTGAGTGGCTGGGGCACTTGGCTGTGTGGTGGACCGCGCACCAATCATATTGGTGCCAGTGGAATTGTTTTTGGCTATTTGGGGTTTCTGCTACTGCAAGGATATCTAGAGCGCAGTCCGATCTCCATCGGCCTAGCAGTGATTGCCGGGACACTATATGGTGGTTCACTATGGGGAGTGTTGCCTAGTAACCGGGGGCGCTCCTGGGAATGTCATTTGTTTGGGGCGATCGGTGGGGGAGTGGCAGCATATTATTTGCCAGAGCTAACCAGCGCTCTGGCGCGCTGGCACTGACAATATTTATATCGAGATCTTAATCGGTGGCAGTTTGGTATTGAACTACATAGTCTTGTACCAGCTGTCGATAATTTTGGAGATTGAGATCTAACCAATCGCGATCGTCACTGTTGCCATAAATATGCACAATCGGCTCCCCCGCATCCGGCAGAATCAGAATCCAGTTGTCATTACGAGAGTTATAGATTTTCACTCCATCTTCGGTATCCAGTTTTTCGCTTTGATGAGTTTCCAAAACGTGGCGCATTAAACCGCCCTTGGCTCCCCAAGGACAGCGTACCGTAAAAGTTTCTTGAAAAATGCGCGGTAGTTGCTGGCGAATATTACTTAATGGACGGTTTTCTTTGGCTAATAACTCAATCAATTTAGCCACACAAAACATGGCATCAAAACCAGCATGTAATTCTGGAAAAATAAAACCCATGTCACCACTGCCCCCCAACACTACATGAGGGAGTTTTTGACAGGCTTCCATCAGATCGGTAGGGTTGGATTTGGTGCGTTTAACCCGGCCACCATGACGACGGGCTAACTCTTCGATCGCACTACTCGCATGAACCGGCACCACTACTGTCCCCCCCGGATGAGCTTTGAGGGTTAAATGCACCATCAAAGATGTTAACAAATCACCCCGAATGGCAATGCCAGTTTCATCGACCAAAATTAATTGCTCACCATGCGCCGAGACTTGCACTCCAAAGGTAGCTTGGAGCGATTCCACCACCCGCCCCAATTGGTGGAGTAAAGTTTCGCGTTCACCAATTTTAGGCGCAGTCTGGCTCAGGCTGGCATTGAGCACCACCGCATCGACGCCAAATTTGGCTAGTAGCAAGGGCAAGATCGCCCCGGAAACAGCGTAGGCATAGTCAATTACGACTTTGCCACTTCCCCGAATGGTCTGCAAGTCTAGGTGGGTTTGGAAAGCATTGTTGTAGAGTTCTATCCCTTGAGTTTGGCTTATTTTGCCAATTTCGGGGATGCTAGCGCGACGTAGGTCTTCTTTAAAGTAAGCCGATTCAATTTTCTTTTCTTGGTTTTTAGAAATGTTGATGCCTCGGGCATCAAAAAATTCAATGAGCAAATAATCTAATCGATCGGGATGCAGCCGAATATGCAGACCTCCCGATACGTAGAGAGTGGGAATAATTAAACGCGCCACCGGAATAGCCGTCGAATCGAGATCGCGGACACTCACTCCCACCGACATCAGCCCGGCGACTAGCGATCGAACGATCATGCTAGAAATACTACGCTGATCGCGGGAAATGGTGACTTGATCACCATTTTTTAGGGTAGAACCGTAGGCTGCCCCCAATTTGACAGCAAACTCGGGGGTGATATCAATATTAGCCAGCCCCTGTACTCCCCGTTGGGAAAAGAGGTTACGCCGGGCTACATCGCCCCAAATCAAATTCAATGTCAAGATAGCCAGAGGTTCAATTTCTTTGTTTGGCCATACTTTGACGTTGCTATTGATCTGGGCTTCTTCACCGACTCGGGACAGAGAACCGACCACCGCTCCTTCCAAAATCTGGGCACCGCGCCCAATCCGGGCACCCCGGCCAATAATACAAGCCCGCAGCTGGGCTTCCTCGCTAATGACTGCCCCATTCCAGACCACCGGACGTTTCAGGTTGGCATCGGCGCCGATCGTCACATTATCGCCAATCACGGTATCGGCAGTAATATTCACCCGGGGGCCAATCCGGCAGTTTTTACCAATTACGACCGGGGTGCCAATGCTTGCGGTGGGATCGATGTAAGTGCCATTTCCTACCCATACGCCGGAACGAATTTGAGTAGAAGTAGGATGCAAGCTGGGTAGTTGAGTAAAAACGTCATGCTGTACTTGGCGATAGGCATCGAGCTGGCCGACATCACACCAGTAACCGGTAGCGACATGTCCATAGATGGGAGCTCCGGCTACCAGCAAGTGGGGGAGCAAATCCTGAGACATGTCAAATTCCTGATCGGGTGGAATGGATTGTAGTACTTCTGGTTCCAAGATATAGATACCAGTATTGACCGTATCCGAAAAAATTTCGCTGGCTGTAGGTTTTTCCAAAAAGCGCTGTACCCGACCAGTGGTATCAGTAATGACCACGCCAAAATCTACGGGATTCCGCACCGATGTTAATACCATTGTGACGGTTGATCGTTTTTGCTGGTGAAAGTCGATCGCCTTTTGCAGATCAAAATCGGTAATGCTGTCGCCGCTAATGACCAAAAAAGTACGATCGAGCAATTCACTGACATATTTAATGGAACCCGCCGTGCCTAAAGCTTGTTCTTCTTCGATCGCATAATGTAAATGCACTCCCCAATCACTCCCATCGCCAAAATATTGTTGAATTGCTTCTGGTTGGTAGTGCAGTGTAATGATTATTTCGGTGATGCTATGTTTTTTGAGCAGGTTGATAATGTGCTCAATGATCGGACGATTTAGTACCGGCACCATTGGTTTGGGCAGTTCGCAGGTTAAGGGGCGCAAGCGCGTCCCGGAACCACCGGCCATAATTACTGCTCGTAATTCCATAGATTCACCAATTGATGCTAGCTGCTTACTTTAATTCTAAGCTGGATCGCCAGTTTCAGACTGTTAGGCATTGACCAAACGGGTCGGAGTAATAGTGCCATCGGCACTCTGGTGCCAGCGTACTAAATTATTAACCTGCCCCACATATTTACTATTGAGTCCGATCGCCCGGCGGGGAGCCGTAGTGGCTAGAGCAATGCCCTGCTCTAGGGAGCAAGCTTTCCATTTCACCAAGTTTTCCACCCCCGCTAATAAGGGGAGAGTCGTGCCAGCCAGAGTCCCGTCCGGTAGTCGGGCGGTGCCTTCTTCAATTTCAATTTGCCGACTATCCCAAGGATAAAAGCCATCGGATAAACCCAAAGGGGAAAGAGCATCACTCACCAAAAAGGCATGATCGCTGTAGTTAGCGGCTCGTAAAAAAATCTGGAGCATGGCGGGATGCACATGCTGACCATCAGCAATAAAACCGCATTGCACACCAGGATAAGTCAGGGCTGCGCCCAGTAAACCGGGCTGCCGATGGTGTAAGCTGGGCATCGCATTAAAAGCATGAGTTACCATGCTGGCTCCTTCATCGAAGGCGCGTTCGGCCTGTGCCCAAGTTGCTTGGGAATGACCCAAACTTACGCGGATGCCGAGGCTGATTAAATAGGGCACGACTAAACCTGAAGGATCAAGTTCGGGAGCTAGCGTGATCACCTTCACTAATTTGGCATAGTCGCCGATCGATCTCTTGATGCTTTCGACGGTCAGCGGCAATAGATATTCCGCTGGATGAGCGCCCCGTTTGGCTGGATTGAGGCAGGGACCTTCTAAATGGACCCCCAGTACTTGAGCCGTCTGGGCGGGTTGCTGTGCCATAAACTGGGCAATCACTTGTAAAGAGCGCTGAAAATTGTCGATCGAGGTAGTCACTAAAGTCGGCAAAAATCCATCCACACCCTGCTCCCACAGCAGCTGACAAATTTTGGTTAATCGCTCATGATCGGTGCTTTGTAAATCGGGAAAGGCCAGACCCAGAGCGCCATTGATTTGTAAATCTATCCCGCCCAACGAACACCAGTCCCCGGCTAGATCGATCGCCCTCACCTCGCCAGCTACTTGTGGAGCCACCTCCTGAATTTGGCGTTCTCGCACCAAGATTTGCTGCAGTCCAGCATAGCCAGGGACGCGGGCATTGATAATTTTGGCGAGCATAAAATTTACCGTTGGGGTTGCTTTTAGCTTATATTTTGGGGTGCGCTTCCGCTACTATTCACACATAATTTATGACTAATCCCCGCATTGGTATCATCATGGGCAGCGACTCCGACCTGCCTTGTATGCACAGCGCTGCTCAAATCTGCGAGCAATTTCAGATCCCCCATGAAGTGGCGATCGTCTCAGCTCACCGTACCCCAGAACGAATGGTACAATACGCCCAAACTGCCCATGAGCGAGGCTTGCAGGTAATTATAGCTGGAGCGGGTGGGGCAGCCCATTTACCGGGGATGGTGGCGGCTCTCACTGCTTTACCAGTCATTGGGGTACCCATTCAGACCAAAACTTTGCAAGGCGTAGATTCGCTTTATTCGATCGTCCAAATGCCAGCGGGTATTCCGGTAGCTACCGTCTCGATCGGCAATGCCACCAATGCCGGATTGCTGGCCGTCCAAATCTTAGCCAGTCATGATCCCCAACTACTGGCCGCTGTGCAAGCATACCGAGCTAGCTTGCAAACAATGGTCGCCAAAAAAGACCAGGAGCTAAGCACCATTGGCTATCAGCAATATCTCGATCAATACTTTCCGGGTTCTTTAACCTAAACATAACTTTACCAATTGTTAACAACACTTTTAGATTTAGGCTGAATTTGCTATATGGTACTGGTGGCCTTTATCTTCACTGTCGATCGACATCAGAGGAACTCTTTGCATGAATAAGTATGAAAACATTCTAAACAACTCCGAAGAGTTTACCGATGTTAAGCTCACGCCCCCAGAAGGAATCGCCGCGATCGCGATGATTGCCTTGATGGCCGACGAACCAGATGGAGAAGTCGATCCAGATTTATTCATGAATATCTTGAGTTCGTTTGATGAGCTATTTGGTGAATATACTGAAAACGA
>JAGVCD010000168.1 GCA_020059425.1 Chamaesiphon sp.
GCCCTGGAGCGGGTGGTATCGGCTGGAGCTGACACATTATTCTGTGGCCACACCCATGTTCCCTATGTGCGAACTTTGTCAGATAACCAATTATTGGTCAAAGTAGAACAAGTCGGGGCAGCTGACCATCACTATCAATTTACACCGCCCATTCGCCGCATTGTGAACGCTGGCTCGGTGGGCGAACCCCGTCATGGTCGGCCTAATGCTACCTATGTGCTTTATGACACCGACGATCAAGTAGTAAACATCCGCGAAGTAGAATACGATTACCAAAAAACCTGTGCAGCGATCATTGATGTTGGGTTGCCACCAATTTTCGCATGGCGATTAGCACAAGGCTTAGAATTCGCCGAACGAGCTGATGATCCTAGCCATATTTGTGAGAGATAACCATGAGTTGGGCAATTTTAAGCGGAATTGTAGGCAACTTAGCAGCCTATGAAGCAGTGATGAAAGATCTTCAGCAGCACCAAGTTGACGATATTTACATTCTGGGTGACTTGGTGGGGCCAACTGCGGCCAGTGAAGAGTTGGTAAAGCGTTTGCAAAAACCGCGTCGGGGGGAATTGACTCCACAAATTTGCTTGGGTTGGTGGGAAGAACAATGCCTAACTCTTCATGCTCAGAGCCAAATAGCAGAACCAACTGCACTGATTGAAAAATATGGAGTAGATATGGTTAAAGCTCTGTGGAATTCAGTATCGCGGGAAACGGTGGCTTGGATTCGATCGCTAGATTTTGGCTTTATGGAACTGGATTG
The DNA here is from genome assembly GCA_020059425.1 of Chamaesiphon sp. The sequence continues at coordinate 764 of JAGVCD010000168.1, forward strand.
CCTGTTGACTCATGGCAGCAGTGTGGGGGTAGAAGATGAATTAAGGCCAGATACTTCACCACTAATTATGTTCGATCGATTAGGACGGCTGGATGCTAATTATTTGTTTTGTGGCCGTTCTGGGATGCAATTCAAGTATCAAATTGCCAGTGCTGCTAGTACTTCTAGCGTCATTACTCTGGGTGATACTACACTACCAACAGTTCATGAAGCTAGCAGAAAATTTGTAGTTGGAGTAGGCAGCGTAGGGCTTACTTCAAACAAAGCTAGTTATACTCTCTACAATCCTAATTCTGGCCAGATTCAGTTTAGAGATGTTTCTTATGGCTGGAGAAAGGGTTTTGGCCATCGAGCAAGCTGATAATTAAGCAGAAAAGAGGGTGGCGATCGCCACCCTCTTTTAAAACCGAGAAATACTTAACTAAAACTAGTGAAACTTAGGACTATGCCGAATTAAATCCATGAACTCTTGGCGAGTCTTAGCATCTTCCCCAAATACTCCTTGCATAGCACTAGTGACTGTCCAAGATCCCGGCTTTTGCACACCACGCATAACCATACACATGTGGGTAGCCTCAATGACTACCGCCACACCCATCGGCTGTAATAGACCTTGCAATGCATCAGCTATCTGGGCTGTAAGCCTTTCTTGTACTTGCAAACGTCGAGCATACATCTCGCAAATTCTGGCTATTTTAGATAGGCCAATTACCTTGCCGTTAGGAATGTAGGCAACATGAGCACGACCAATAATCGGTAATATGTGGTGTTCACAGGAACTGAATAAATCGATGTCGCGGATTAGTACCATTTCTTTGGCTTCTTCATGAAAAACTGCGCCGTTAAGTAGCTCATCCAAAGATTGTTGATACCCAGAAGCAAGATATTTTAAAGATTTCACTACTCGCTTGGGCGTATCTTTTAAGCCCTCTCGATCTGGATTTTCACCCATCCCCAATAGTAGGGTGCGTACTGCTTGCATCATCTCAGCTTCTGAAACAGGCATGTCTGAAATTGTTTGAATATCTTGTGAACGCAGGTCAGTATTAGTGAAGAATGTAGTCATAAAAAATTTACGAGATGAAAATAATGAGGACTTAAAAAGAAAAAGTAGTGCGGATAGTACCGAGCAAGGCACCACCATTAGTATTGTTTTGATCCGGTGCTGTCAGATAAATCAAGCCCGGTGTGACGCTCACACTGTCGCTCAACTTAATTTGATAAAAGCCCTCTAGGTGTAATGAAGAACTAGGATCAGCTGCTCCAGTACCGCCAGCAGCGGCGGTCACGCGGGGTTCTTGGCCAACAATCAGCCCACCTAAGTTCCCAGGGCCACCCAAATCTGGGAAAGTGGCAGTTACAGCCCAAGTGACTATATCTTTGGTATTTCCTTCAAAGGTATTTTTGTTAAAGCCGACCCAGCCACCGAGCGCAAATTTTGGACTGAGCTTAGTGGAAGCTTGCAAGCCAAACATACTATTGTTGCCAGTCAGGTTATCTGCATTAGTGCTACCAATACCAAAAACAGAATTGGTTTCATTGGCAGCCGCAGCTGGTGTAAAAGCATTAACATAGGTTAAACCCAATTTAGTATTTTCACTGGGTAGGTAAGTAAGTTGAGCGATCGCTCCATACCCACCGCCAGTGATACCAGTAGTTGGATCGTTGGCGGTGGAGGTTAAATATCCAATACTCCCTTCTAAGGTAGGACTAAGCTTTTGACGAATTCCGGCTCCTGCTCCGGAGACTAAATAATAGATAGCTGGCCGACCGCCAAAACGGGAGATCGAACCACTAGCACCATCACCATCAAACAGCGGATTAATAGAATCGGTGAAATCATCTGCGCCAGCGGCGTTAGCGGCTATGGTCAACTGCGTATTCGAACCGAGGGGTAAATCGTATTTGAGCAAATCAATTCCGATCGCATTATCAGTAGTTCCATCAGCGAAAGAAGCGGTGCCTTCTGGGGTGTTGATAGTGTTACTGGCATTGTCATTAACTAGCCCCAAACCACTCGATTGCAGACGGGTAGTTAGCGTGCCTCCGCCTAACTCTGTAGCTAATTCTAAACGAGTTCTTTGACCAAAGATGGGGGTGCGAGCAAAACTGTCACCCGACAGAGCAGAATTCAGACCAAAGATAATTTGACCGGTGAGCTTAGTCGTAGATGAAAAAGAATCTTTCTTCTCTTCGGGCTTTTTCTCTGCCTCCGGTTTCTTTTCTGGTGGGAGATTAGATGGTAATGGAGCTTGAGCTTTCAGATCAATTGCTGTTTTTTCCAAGCTGGCTATGTCCAAAGAATCTTTGGGATTTTGGGGATTAGCAATAGCAATGTTACTAGTTATACAGGTAGCGATCGCACTTGATAATACATTCGTGATAATAGTCAGTATAACAGCTGAGATTTTAGGCATGAGATTTTGATGATGAATGAAATTGATTGATACTGACCGGAACAATAATCGATTAGCAGGCAATGCAAGCATTCAGCTGTTGACTTATTTCTGTATGGTCTAGATTACGGCCAATGAAAACCAGTTGATTGTGGCGATTGTGATCTCGCCATTTTTCAGCAGTAACATCGAAGCGTGGCCCACTAAGCTGAAAAATGTGGCGCTGTTCGCTGGATGTAAAGTACAAGATGCCTTTCGCTCTAAAAACGGATCGAGGCATCAGGTCACGGATGAAGTGATCGAACTTGTTGACATCAAATGGTTGCTCACTAGTAAAAGAGATGGAGACAAAACCATCGTTTTCTAAGTGGGGTGAATGATGGTGCTCTTCATGACTATGATCGTGATGATGTTCTGAAGCACTTTGCTGCTCAATTAATTCACGATTCTTAGCCGGGCTAGACATCTCCACACTTAAAATTAGGGACAAAGGGACACGGCCTCGTTCCGCCCTGATCGTTCTGGCACCTTGTTTAATCGTAGATACATACCCTTCTACCCGTTTTACTTGCTCTAATGGTACCAAGTCTGTTTTGTTTAAGATTACGATATCAGAATAGGCTAATTGCTGGCGGGCGGCTTCACTTTCAAAATGATCGGGGGTAAAAGCTTCTGCATCTACTACAGTTAAGATCGAATCTAGATGGGTCATGTCTCGTAATTCAGTGCCCAAAAAAGTAATAGCGATTGGCACTGGATCCGCAATACCAGTAGTTTCGATAATGAGATAATCGATGTTTTTTTCCATAACTTTATAGACTGCTTCTACCAAGTCTTCATTGATGGTGCAACAGATGCAGCCATTACTTAGC
>JAGVCD010000247.1 GCA_020059425.1 Chamaesiphon sp.
ACAACGCTTTCTGCCCTTCACCGACAGATACTTTCTATGCTGAAATTGCCAGAGTCCATTTACCACTTACATCTCAAGCACCGCAAGGCTTAATTCTCTCGGGCTTCTCAAAATGAGCGAACGGACAGTTATCAGATTGATACTCGTTCTTTTTTCTTGATGTCCCAACTGTGTAAGTGTAAAGACATGCTTGGATATCAGCGGATGCGCTTACTTGTTGTTGACCATACCTGGAAACCAGCACTCATAAAACCAACACCAAAAAGTACTCCGGATACGACGAACAACAGACTAAAACCTGGTATGAAATAGCCGATAAATCCAATAATGGTCGAAAGTATCCAGACAATCGGCACCCACCGGGGTAGCTGATGGGCTATCCAGGAGCCGATCGCCAACAAGCTTAAACCAGCGGCGAATATTAGTGCTCCGATCGCATACATATTGACTTCAGCAATTACCCTAGTCCGAATCACCGCAATGCCGATAATCGTCAGCAAGAATCCGCTGAATCCCCACAACTTAGATTCTTGGTGCTGAAAAGCATACAAGCCCATCATGCCAAACAGCAGAAATATATCGGTCAGCAGGTAAAGAAGTTCGAGCGGAACAACAGGAATAGAGCTAGGTAAAAACGAATTAACTCCCCGCAAAATCCCTGCGATTATGGCCGCGATTCCGCCCAGACGAATTAGATTTGTACTAGACATAAAGCGTAGCTCCTGTGCCCAGATGCAAGAAAATCAGAACTCAGATCCAACGGCGCACCTTGGTTTGGTAGGTAGCGTAAGCAGTGCCAAAAAGTCTGGTCAGTGCTTTTTCTTCGGGTGCAATTTGGAAGCGATCAATATAAAAGAAGAAGGCGAGCAAACCAAACAGTGACCAGCTTGATGACAAAAAAACTGCCCAGGCGACTAACACAGTCAGCATCCCCAAGTACATGGGATTGCGGGTAAGTTGGTAAATTCCATAGTTAACTAAAGAACTGGCCGATTCTGGCTTCATCGGGTTAACGGTTGTTTTTGCTTGGCGGAAAGATATATTACCAGCAACCATTAAGGCACCACCTAGCACAGTGATCGCAATGGCCAAGGGCATTCGATAAATTGTGGATACTTCAAGTAACGGGGTAATCAAAGAGATTCCCCACATAGCAAAAGCGATGAAAACCGCAATGATTGGCGGTGGAATCTTGAGTTCGAGTGATTGCATAGTTACCACCATGAGGCTAACAACAGATTATCCTGACTCAAGATCCAGTCTAAAAAATCTGATGGCGATCGACAGCCTTTTCCAATAACTTGTAATAGTCGCCACCACAAAATAGTCGGATTTTATTCATCAATAAAAATTATCCCAAAGCGGTAAATTATCCGAGCTGACATCTTGATACTCCCTTCCCGCTCGAAGAGTATAGAAAAATATGAATAAATCTGAGCCAAAAATTGAGATTGTAATGCCCAAATTATAGTAATCAAGCACTGTAAGGATCGGTGTAGTTTTGGATATTTTCAGGATTAAAAGTCCGCAAAACCTTGGTAGCCTGTTGAATCACCAACGCCGAACCCTCTACCACCACAATATAATTCCCCATCTCTAGCAAACTGCGGTACGGCAAAGCATCCTTGCGGCCAAACAGCCTGCCCATACTGCCACCCACCGCAATACTCCCCATCGTGCCGCCGATCGCACCCAGCACACCACCCACCACATGGTTCCCAATTTCTCCAGCCCAGGCAAAAGTCTGAAGACCAGTCGCCAAACTAAAGGCAATCCCACCCAAAAAACCAAAAGGTACAATCCAGGAGGCCATCAGTTTTGATTGCTTAATAGCATCATTATTTGGATCGACCAACCCGAATTCATCGGCACTTTTATAACCGCGCCCCAACATCGTCACCTTATCCATCGCAAAACCCTGACGTTCCAGCTCGGTGTAGGCGGCTTCGGCCTGGATGCGATCGATCAACACAGTAATAAGACAATTCATATAATTTTAAAGTTGTAGATTTGTTAAATTAGTTAGAAAAACAGCCAAAAATGGGAACTTTAGATAAATCCCTGCTCCGAAGCGCACCCATAAGACCTAAAATGGCACTTTGCACGATCAATTACCATCCGATCGTTATCCCCTGCACAGTATACTCACCTCACCTACCATGTCCAAGGTTCTTGTTTCCGATCCAATTGACCAAGCTGGGATCGATATATTATCTCAAGTTGCGCAAGTGGATGTCAAAACTGGCCTGAAGCCAGACGAACTCCTCAAAATTATTGGGGAATACGACGCGATCATGATTCGGTCAGAAACCCGCGTAACCAAAGAAATTATTGATGCCGCCAGCAAGCTCAAAATCATTGGTAGAGCTGGGGTAGGGGTCGATAACGTAGATGTCCCGGCGGCTACTCGTAAAGGCATTGTGGTAGTAAACTCCCCGGAAGGCAATACGATCGCCGCCGCTGAACACGCCTTGGCCATGATGCTATCTTTAGCGCGTTACATCCCGATCGCCAACCAATCGATGAAAAATGGCGAGTGGAACCGCAAGTTGTTCGTCGGTACCGAGGTTTACAAAAAAACCTTGGGGGTGGTTGGCTTAGGCAAAATTGGCTCCCATGTGGCCACGGTTGCCCGCGCCATGGGCATGAAACTATTAGCCTTTGATCCTTTTATCTCGGCGGAACGAGCAGAG
>JAGVCD010000089.1 GCA_020059425.1 Chamaesiphon sp.
CCAACGCCCTTAATTAAACCACTGCCCAAATATTTTTCAATTCCGGTTAGCGTTGCGGGTTTGGTTTCTTGGTAACGAGCCACCTGAAATTGTTGCCCATACTGAAGATGTTCCCGCCAACTGCCCTGAACTTGCAGTGTTTGCCCAGCCTGGATTTGAGCAAAATTTCCGGTGATGGTTACTAAATCGTGACAGCGGGGAACTTGCATTCGCGCGACTGTATAGCCCGTTTCCTCGGCATGAAAAGTAATCCGTTCTACCACCCCCGTCAGAGAAACATCTGGTAAAACTGTATAATCAGCTGATCGAGATTTTCCAGGATTGGTCACTGCAGAATTAAATCATCACGACATCTTGATGCTACACAAAGTAACAGATTTTGGCCAGACCAGGGAGGCAAAGAGAAGTCAGGAGATCGATCGGCTTTATCACAGAATTAATCATGTATTCACCAAAATTGTCCACATAGTAAAAAATTGATGGAAAGCTTCCTGCAATTATCATAGAACATATGTTCAGCTGTAATTTTTCACAGTGATTTTACTATTTGCTGAAACAATGGTAATCAATATCATTGGTAGCATCGAAACTCATGTATTTCCCCAGTCAGATACATGTTTTTACAACTGAATAGAACTGATCAAACCGATGGATACTTCAGCTTCAGTTGCCAGAAAATAAACATTCAACACATCATCAGGAATAAAATCAACTAATCATGCTAAAAAATTCAACTTCGTTGCACTGGAATATATCCAAAGTAATCGCTATTGTTGGATTGTTCTTAGCGACAGCTTGTTCTCAACAAAATACTAGTAGCAAAGACTCGGCAATTGCTGCCAACAAGAATATTGCTCAGATAGATCACAGTGATATGAATCATGGCGGGATGAATCACCATATGAATGTGGGGCCAGCAGATGCCAACTACGATTTGCGCTTTATTGATAGTATGATTCCTCATCATCAGGGTGCATTGGTCATGGCTCAAGAAGCAATTCAGAAATCCAAACGACCCGAACTAATTAAACTGGCGCAAGGAATTGTTGCTGAGCAGAAAAAAGAAATAGCTCAGATGCAGCAGTGGCGGAAGCAATGGTATCATAAAGCGTCAGCGACACCGATCATGTGGCACGCGGCCATGAATGGTGAAATGCCCATGACAGCTGAATATAAACAGTCCATGATGATGAACATGTCGTTAGGTAAAGCTGATGCTGGGTTCGATCGCCGGTTTCTAGATGGCATGATTCCCCATCATCAAGGTGCGGTGACCATGGGACAAGATTTATTGCAAAAATCCCAACGCCCTGAAATGAAAAAACTTGCTCAAAATATCATTAAGTCTCAACAGTCGGAAATCGATCGAATGACTAAATGGCGGCAAGAATGGTATGAGAATAAAAAATAGTTAGCTAATATTTGCCCAAAACCCCAAATACTGGCGAGACAAGTCTGACAGCTGGAGATCCCCATCATTAGCAAAAATATGGAAGAGCTTAATCTAAAACTCCAGGGAATGAGTTGTGCTTCCTGCGCTAACAGCATTGAGCGGGCAATTCTGAATGTGTCCGGGGTCGTACACTGCAACGTCAATTTCAGTGCTGATCAAGCAACTGTCCGCTACGATGCTACCAAAACTAATGGCCATCTCATCTGCCAAGCTGTTACCGATATTGGCTACGCAGCTCAAATTATCTCAGCAGATCTGACTATTAGCGATGATGATACTGAAACTAGGCAACAACGACGACACGATCGAAATCTGCAGCGCCGAGTTTTGATCGGTGCAGTCCTCAGTTTCCTGCTAGTGATGGGAACATTGAGCCATTTCAATCTTAAACTTCCGGCCTTCCTATCTGGACTCGAAAGCCCTTGGATACAACTATCTCTGGCTACCCCGGTACAGTTTTGGGTGGGTCAGGAATTCCATCGATCGGCCTGGAAGGCATTTCGCCACCGGACAGCTGATATGAATACCCTGATTTCACTGGGCACCAATATCGCTTTTTTCTATTCTCTGTGGGTTACGATCGATCCCCACTATTTTCAAGCCCAAGGATTGTCAGCAGCAGTCTATTACGAAGCGTCAGCCATGATTGTGACGTTGACGCTATTGGGGCGGTGGTTAGAAAATCGGGCGAAGGGTGCTACCTCCACAGCCATCCGGGCGTTGATTGGTTTACAGGCCAAAACCGCGCGGGTGTTGAGAGATGAAGTAGAAATTGATATGCCGATCGAGCAAGTGGCGATCGATGACGTTGTAATAGTGCGTCCTGGTGAAAAAATTCCAGTCGATGGTGAAGTCGTATCTGGATTTTCCACTATCGATGAATCGATGCTGACCGGTGAAAGTTTTCCTGTCACAAAACAAGTTGGCGATCAAGTGGTGGGAGCGACTCTCAACAAGATGGGTAGCTTGCAGTTTCGAGCTACCAAGATCGGCAAAGATACCGCCCTCGCGCAGATCGTCAAATTAGTGCAGCAAGCTCAAAATTCTAAAGCGCCCATCCAAAAACTAGCCGATCAAATTACTGGCTGGTTCGTACCCGCGATTATCGCCATCGCCATTACTATTTTTGTTGTGTGGTTTCTAGTAACAGGGAATTTTACGATATCAATCGTAGCGATGGTTAGTGTTTTGATTATCGCTTGTCCCTGTGCTTTAGGATTGGCTACGCCCACCTCGGTTACCGTCGGTATCGGCAAAGGAGCGGAACATGGCATTTTGATTAAAGGCGCGGAGAGCCTGGAACTAGCTCGCCAAATTCAGACGATCGTCTTAGACAAAACCGGTACAATCACCCAGGGCAAGCCGGTAGTGACGGATACCTCTTCCTTACTAGATATTATGCCTACCAGCCCTCATATTGTAAGTTCTCTGATGTTATGGCGATCGATCGGTGCTTTAGAAAGTAACTCCGAACATCCCTTAGCCGAAGCATTATGCCAATATGCCAAGATTCAAATGCCCGGTTCCTCATTTCCGCCAGTACAGAAATTTGCAGCGATCGCTGGTAACGGGGTCAAAGGTATTGTAGAAGGCCAGCAAGTATGGATTGGAACCCAACGCTGGTTCCATGAGATGGGCATCAATTCATCCCCATTCCAAAGACAGCAAGAAAGCTGGGAAGATGACGGAAAAACTGTGGTTTTCGTGGCGATCGATAGTCACTTACAAGCTGCCATCGCAATAGCTGATACGGTCAAACCTACTTCTGCTCAAGCGATTCACACTCTACAGAAAATGGGAATAGAAGTAGTGATGCTAACTGGCGATAATCAGCGTACCGCCCAAGCAATTGCCGATCGAGTGGGGATTCAGGGCGTTCTAGCCGAAGTCCGCCCCGACCAAAAGGCTCAGACCATTCGGGCTTTGCAAACCCAATCAAAAAAAGTTGTCGCCATGGTCGGCGATGGTATTAATGATGCTCCAGCTCTAGCTCAGGCTGATGTGGGGATGGCGATCGGCACTGGCACTGATGTGGCAATCGCGGCTTCTGATATCACGCTAATTTCAGGAGATCTACAGGGTATCGTTACTGCCATTCGGCTCAGTCGCGCTACCATGCACAATATTCGGCAAAATCTCTTTTGGGCAATGGCTTATAATGTGGTGGGTATTCCAATCGCTGCTGGGATTCTTTTCCCCCTGACCGGCTGGTTATTAAATCCAGCAATTGCTGGAGCTGCTATGGCCTGTAGTTCGATTTCGGTGGTGCTTAATGCTCTGAGATTAAAGGAGTTAAAGCTATGAAGCTAGCGATAATTTTAGTCGGAATAATGATTTCGATTGCTCAAGCGAGCGAAGCATCTCCTATGCAAATGCCGCCTGCTGCCACCAGCCGCTCGTTTCAACAGATCGAGCAGCCTTGGCCAGTAAAAACAGGTGTTGTAATTGTCGGGCTAACAATTGTTGGCGCCGAACTATGGTGGTTTCTAGGACGCAAACAGCATAAATAATCAACTATTGTGCGGTTGATGGTGGTTACCGTCCCGATCGCATCAATGTTATTGTCAATTAGCCTGGACAAATGTCGAGAGCTAGATATCGATCAATTCACTATTTTTTGGGAATTTTGCTTTAGCCACCAGGAGAGTGCGGATCATAACTATCTAAGCCATCCGAGTTGGCGATCCATTCTTAATTTGTCTCCACAAATCCGCCACTGCGAGCAAAGGCTTCTTCGGCAGGAGTAAAGTTAGGTAGCTGATCAACTAAGTTGGGGTTAAAAGAGTAAGTCTCGGAAAGAAAACCACCCAGCAGCACAGCTTCTTCCAATTCTCGAATATATTTTTGAGCAATGATACAAGTCTCGTTAATGCTTTCTTGATCACCAATCTCGATCAACTCAGCTAAGGTTGCCTTTACCCCGGCCAAACGGGAAGCTGGCTTGAGCGTACTATAAAGACGATGAATGCGATCGATATCAATGCTGATGTGTTGAAGGGCTTGGGCTCGGGCAAGTTCAGCATCGAGACTAGGCCAAAAGCGAGTAGTGTAGAGGGCTTGCTGGTCTTGGTGGTACCACTCCTCAGAGCGGGCAATGGAAGAAGAAACTGTATTGTGCAGTTTCCAGAAAAATAACCGCAAAGAGTCCCCATCGACAACGGTAGAAAGCTTGGCCTCCATGGATACCTCAAAATGAGTAGTACGCGGATCGCGTCCCAACAACAAATATTCCACTGGATACATCCCAACTTCTTTGTTTTGTACCACATACATATTGAGATGATGGCGACAGTAAGGGCAGGGGTAGAGGGTGGCAAATCGCTGGAAAAATTCTTTAAAAAGTCCAGCGAGCCGGGTTTGCTCGGACGATGATTGCACACAAACAATCTCAGCAGTTGTGTGAAAAAAGCGCCAGACTGCCGGACCTAAGTAGTAGGGAAAACTCACCCGCATCTGTTCATTTTTTACATCATGGCGCTGGACATGCAAGTCAATAAAAGTAACGTATTGTGAGAGCGCTCCCGATTCTCGCCCAAATTCTGCCCGTTCTCGTCGTTTTTGGACACCATTAAGATAGTGATAGGTGAGCTGCCAAGCCTGCTGGAGAATTAATTGCTGCGGCGGTGTACAGGTGGGGAAAAACTCGGCCACTTCTAAGCCATAGCTTCCAAATCCGCCTCCAGATTTGATAGATTCATACCATTGCTGCAGAGCGGTGGGGTCAGGGGTGGTTTGGGGTTGGATATCAGCAGCAGTACTCACACTGAAGGCGGCCAGTAATTTGGGCATAAAGTCTTCATACCAGTAAGCCACTGGCATCATGGCACCATCAATTTGCTCGGTAGCATCTGTTAAAATCACGCGCTGCCATTGTTTCAGATAATCTTGGGGGGGTTCGTTTGCTGAGTGAGTTGGAACGGTAAATTCATTGTTTAGCTCCATTTTGCGTAGGCGATTCAGTTCATTAATCGCTAAAATGCCTTCAGTGACATCCCGAAAGCTCAAGCGTTTTTTGTTGAGGGTGATGGCAAATTCTACTCCGGCGGCAAACTTTTCCTTGACAGTTTCTGAAACTTGGCGTTTTTGGAGCATGACCGTTTCTTCAGTCAACATTGCTGGTGTTTTGGCTAGAGTTGGCCAGTTTTGAATCCGGTGTTGAAGTCGATCGAACTCGGCAGTGATCGAATCTGTCACGGCATCTAAGACTGGATGGCAAGCTGGTTCTACGATACCTAAAGCTTTATATAGATCGATCGCCATCCGTACAAATTGGACAAAATCGGTAATAGTGTAGGGTAGGTTTTTGACCCGCAGATGAGTTTCATGATTGGCCGAAAAACTTTCCCGAAAGCAGCGATAAGCGGCTCCTTGAATCAAGCGAAAAAGGCCAATCTGCATTTGTAAGCGAGAGGTTCCTCGGGGTTTTTCCGGCTGAGGATGTTGGGCTAGCAGTTGTTGAAGTCGGAGTATTTCTGGATCTACTGCTGATCGATCGTTCGGGGGCATTGCCAATGGAACTAAGCCCAGATTATCGCTAGGCAAGACATTGCTCGACTCCGTTGTCGAACTCGTCATCGCAACTGTCCCAAGCAGCGAGGCTGGCTGGAGAGTATTTTGATAACTGGCGATCGGTTCTTTTTCTTCTGGCACTAGAGTGCAAAATTCCGCAAAGTCAATCGCGGCATCCCCGTCATGATCTACCTCCTGAATCATGTCATTTAGCTCTTGTTCAGTCAGCCCAAACTGGTTCATCACACTACGCATTTCATTGACGGTGATGTGACCGCTATTATCTTCATCAAATACACTAAAAGCTAATTGCAAACGACTGTGCCGATCGCCCTGCTGAGCCAACATCAATGTCTGGAATTCAGCAAAATTAATCGTGCCCGATCGGTTAATATCCACTTCCTCGATCATTTCTTGTAGTTCGTTTTGACTAGGACTTTGACCCAGCGATTTTAGAACCAAACCCAACTCCTCAGCTGTAATACTACCACTGCCATCATTATCAAAAGTGGTAAATAATTGCCAGAGTTCTGCTACTTGGTCACGATTGAGTAAGTTGGTTGATGGTTGTTCAGAAATCATGGTTGCTCGGTTGAATTCTTGAAGGGTTTTGTAGTTGGCTTCTCTAATTTACCGCTTTCTTGAAGAAATTAAGCTTGAACTTTCAGTTGTGGCTTAACAAAGCAGTACTGAATAAGTGATGTTCATGGGGAGCATCCCAGCTATGCAATAAGTACAATTGTACGATCAAATAAAAACCAGACCCAGTCACAATGGAAATGTGATTATATTGCCAAGTATCATGAATTCCAAAGATAGATACGAATAAAAGCTGTTGCGGCCATCCTAAATAACAATACACCTAGTGACCAGCTACAAGATTTTGAGAGCTTAGAACTGGCTGTAAGAGACCAATTATAAACTCATGTTCAGCCTGTTTTCGGAGATTTTTTTGGAAATTAGCACAGGAACAACAGCAGGAAGAAAAAGGGTAATAAAAACCTGTATAGGAGAATTGACTGTTAGCAAAAAACAAGCAAAATGCTGCAAAAGCGGGACTGTTTTTGCTGGAACACTTTGGGGTGAACCTCAGGGGTTTGCCTTGGATGGTGGCGCTTAATCTTTGTACAGTCGGCAGTCTGGATATTATGACTATGACCACTTCTTAGCAGACCCCATTTCCTGATCTATGTGCTGGTGGAATAAACACTCCATCGATCCTAAACGAAGTTTCCTTGACCTCCATCGAATCAAAAGTATATTCATCATGTCTTTCAGGTGGCTGTGGCAGCAACTCAAATAAGAGAGTTGGAGATTGTTGAAAAAAGATCGTATCTCGACGCATGAGAATAAGTGGTACCTAATATCTCATTTATCGTACAACCAGATCGATTACAACCAACTGATATGCTAGGAAATCGATCCCAAGAATCAACCATGACGATAAAAAAATTACCATCTCAATAAATTTTATAATCTAGGTTCTAAAGTATCATCATATTTTATACACTGATCAGATAGACCATTGAGATTCAACTACAATCACCAACAAATAACTCCACATAATGTTTAGAGAATCAATCATCCTGCACTACCGCCAACGCATTGCCCAAGGCGATCGATCCAAACTCTCCAAATCCGAACTAGTTGATCTCATCGCTGACTTCATCGAACAATTGACCGCCGCCAAATCCAAATCCCAGATTGAAACCCTCTGCATCCAAGAAATTGCCCTACTAGAAGAAGGCTACCCCCCACCCACCGTTGGTAAAGTCTATCTACCCACATACCGTAAAGCCCTGAAAAAAGCGATCGAAGATGGTCAATTACCTCTAACAAAAAAAACAAGCCACTCATACTCATACTCCAAAAGAACTGGCGAAACCGGCACCACCACCGAACACTTTGCCCTCACCTACCTAAAATATGACACCGCCACCTACGGCGAATTTGCCGCCACTTCAGCCGATCGCAACAACACCAAACAAGATAATCTCCAGGCCGTAGAATTAGACGCATTTTTAGCAGTAGCTAACAATTTAATACAGTCTGCTAATCCTTTCGATTTAGCTGCTGGCATCGCCGCTACCACTGGTCGGCGGTTTTCAGAAGTAGTCGCCAAAGGTTCTTTCACTCTGGCGGAAGATCCCTATTGGCTCTTATTTGAGGGCCAACTGAAAAAAAGAACCAAGGCCGATCGCTTTCTCACCCCCTGCCTGTTACCCGCTGCCACTGTCTTAGCCGCCCTAAAACGTTTTCGGGCACATCCCCGCATTATCCAGCTCGCCCAAGGTACACCAGACGAACTGAATCGCAGTTTGGCTGACTCGGTAAAGCGATCGGTAAAAACTAATTTTGGCGAGATTATTCCCATCTTGCCTGGCGAGAGAGCTGTTTCTGTCCATAATTTGCGTGGTGTTTATGCCCAGGTTTGCAATTACTATTTTTGTCCACCCGATCGCACGACTGCTCGTTTCTTGCAAGAATGCCTCGGTCACGTTATTTCTAAAGAAGAACTAAAGAGATCGAACTCTTCAGCCACGCAATATTATTTTCACTACTATTTGGTAGATCAACTCGGTCATCACCTAGCGGCTAAGGGTGTGCTGCTAGGGCTAGAAGAGTCGGTGGAAGTCGCTTCGGAACCTGATGCTAATACTGTTGAGCAAAATGATGATGATCCGATCGCTGTTCTGCAGGCTGAAATTGGTCGGATGTGGACGCGGGTGAACCAGCCCTCTGCAGCCATAGTAGATTTAGCTGAAAAACTAGCAACAGCTAACAATCGGATTGCTGTTCTGGAATCAGCTCTGCAGGATACTCACCGTCGCATTGACCAACTCTTAACCATCGTTCAGCCACAGATTCCGCGCAATTCTAAGCAACGAACTCCGGCTATTTCTAAAATTTTGATGGCGATCGATGCCATCTATCTGTGGAACTTCCAGCAACCGCAAAAGTTTGCCGTCTCCCAAACCCTGCTACTCAAAGCCACTGGTTGCAATCGTCCGGCTATTCAACGGGTGTTAGTCGATTTAGCAGAAGAGATCGATCGACATCATGCTCAATTTTCGATCTCGCCACGCGGTCAAGCCAGAAACCTGGACGCGGTTCTGCAATTTATCAAAGAGAACATCAACGATATTTAGATTAATACCTGTTCTTTTGGACAGGTAAATTGGGAATACTTTCACTATATTGATTAGTGTTTTGTTGCTCATGAACAATTCCCAACAAGCTTTGTTCTTATTAGACATTGGAGAAGCAACTTACTCTGAGCTAGATTGTCTTGAAAATTTGTTGAATGGAGTCGAAAGTCCGGTAGATTATTGGTCTCTCATTCAACCAGATCATCTGCGCCAGATTATTAGTAATGCCGAAAAGCGATTGTTAAGTATTTGTTATCAATATATAACCCAAAGATTTAATTACTTAACTAGAATCAGTGCGAGACCGATGACAAGTCAGTTACAGCCTTCCTTAAAAATGATGTCTAAAGTAAAACGATTTATTGATGGTGATATTGATATAATTGGCAAGGAGTTCAGTCACTACGAATATAGTTATCAATTATTTATTAATTCTAAGCGGAAATACGAAGAATGTCTAATTCAAGTACATGGTGATCAAACTAATCCGGCCACAATCGTACAATCCTCAGCAACATTAATAAATCACAGGCGAAGTCTGGCGACGCTAAATCTAGCGCAGCTAGACTTTGAAAAACGAAATCAACAGCTCAATCAGCATTTCGCTAAAATTTTGCAAAAAACAGCTATTCATTTAGAGGGCATGGAGGAGCGCACTTTTCAGGCTATCTCCAGGTATGTAGAGAGGTTAGAGTCTGATGAGTTGGGGTTTTTAGGTTTAGACTGATACTGGTTTCACTCTTGAATCTGAGCCACGATTGTGCGATGCCGGGGACTATTAGCTGTAATGGTAGGTGCTTTGAATCCAGCTGTTTGCAGTGTGCGATCGATTTCCAAACTAAAGTATTGATCCAAATAGGGTTCGGTACTTTTGAGGAGCGTCAAAATATAGGGCGGCATTTGGCCATAAATCTCGGAAGCCGGATTCATATCCATGATGGCAATGTGGCCACCGGGCTTAAGCAACCGGCGGGCTTCTTGAAAAATTTGCAGAGTGGCGGCTTGGGGTAACTCGTGACAAATCAGAAAGAGCGAAACCAAGTCATAGCTGGCCGCCGGTAAGCCCGTATTTTCAGCGGCAGCATGTAACCACTTAATTTGAGGATGA
>JAGVCD010000136.1 GCA_020059425.1 Chamaesiphon sp.
AGAGTTTCTTGGCATGATGCGGCGGAGTTTTGCGAGCGCCTTTCCAGCCAATCCGATCGATTGTATCGGTTGCCCACCGAAGCGGAGTGGGAATATGCCTGTCGGGCGCAAACAACCACGGCCTTTTACTTTGGCCAGAATATCCACGCCAATTTGGCTAACTACAATCAGAGCAATCCTACTGGTAAGTTCAAATCCAATCTGGTGCGGCGGGAAACTAGTGCTGTCGATATTTTCCCGGCTAATAACTTTGGCTTGCACGACTTGCATGGCAATGTTTGGGAATGGTGTGCCGATAATTATCATGCTGATTATCGGGGAGCGCCGACAAATGGTGATGTGTGGCCAGCGGAGATCGATCGAGAGCGGCGCGTGCTACGCGGTGGAGCTTGGGGGTGTAGCGCTCAGGAATGTCGATCGGCTGCGCGGCACTGGGAATTAGCCGAAAATCGGAGTGACAAAATCGGTTTTCGAGTGGTGTGTAATTAGAGAGTAAATATATTATGGCGGCTACAGTTTCTCTGGTAATTACCCAAGGTAAGTTGAGCGGCCAGCGTTATGTTTTCGACGCGCCAATAGTTTGTATTGTGGGTCGGCAGGCCGACTGCCATGTGCGGCTACCTAGTGACGCTGACCATGCACAAGTCTCTCGCTATCATTGCTCACTGAATATTAATCCACCGCGTATTCAAGTGTCCGACTTGGGTAGTGGAAATGGCACCTTCGTCAATGGTCAAAAAATTGGACAATTAGTTTCGGCGGTCGATCGATCGAGTGGATATGAGCTGAAGCATGGTGATCAACTGCAATTGGGCTATACGATTTTTACCGTAGCCATTGAGACCAATTCCACTGGCAACCTAACTGCTAATCGGCCTGCCGTAGCACCTGTTAATCATCAAAATTTGACCAGTATCCAAGGCCATAAGGTGTTGAAACCTTTGGGCAGTGGCAAATGTGGGGCAGTCTATTTGGCTCAGCAGGAGCAAACTGGCGAGCTAGTGGCTTTGAAGGTCATGTCTTCTCAAGCGGCGGTGAGTGATCGGGCGGTAAAAATGTTTATCCGGGAAATGTCTAATACTAAAGCTCTTGATCATCCTAATGTGGTGAAGCTTTTGGATTATGGCGAAATAGATGGGTTGTTCTTTTTTACGATGGAATGTTGCCATGAAGGAAATGTGGCCGATTTTATCAAGAATCAGGGGGGCAAACTGCCGCTCAAAATTGCCATTTCTATTACTCTGCAGATTCTGTTGGGGCTAGACTATACCCATAATGCTGTATTACCAGCAGTGCGTCTCTCGGATGGATCGATCGGTGAAGGTCAGGGACTGGTACATCGCGATCTGAAGCCTGCCAACATTTTTTTGAGCCGGGATGGTAAAAAAACCGTGGCTAAACTGGGGGATTTCGGGTTATCCAAAGCTTTTGAGCTAGCTGGTTTGAGTGGTCAGACGCTGACTGGTCAAAAGGGAGCCATGGGCACCCCTAGCTTTATGTGTCGCCAGCAACTTTTAAATACCAAATATGTGCAGCCAGCCGTAGATGTCTGGGCAGCGGCGGCTTGTTTATATATGATGCTCACCGGCGAGTCACCACGACGTTTTGGTGGTGGTGAATCTTCTCTACGGGTGATTTTGCAAGAGCCTGCTATCCCAATTCTAGAAAGAGACCCGACTTTGCCACCAGCTTTAGCAGCGGTGATCGATCGAGCTTTGTGGGAAGACCCCCACAACCATAATGCAACGTTTTATAAACGGGCGATCGATTTCCGAGAAGCCCTGCTAACAGCTGCGATCATAGTAGTTTAAACTTCTAAATTACTTAATGCCGTAGGGACGTGGATAAGCTTTGAGCATCGGTTTAGCTTCATATACTTGCCAAGTTTGAGTAATAACCCCACCGCGATGTAAAGGAATGGTAGCAATTTTCTTAATCTCTTGAAAGTATTGATTTAGTGGTTCATAACCAGGTGTTTTGTGATTGAGGGGACCTTTAATATCGGCAGTGACTTCAAACGTTTCAGTACCAATATAAACCGCGCTTTTGCCAACAAAATCACTGGGTTTTGACCAGTAAGCAAAGCCCCGCAAATCTAGATCAAAGCAAGTCAGCGGTTTGGTAGTAATCGAATGCAAGGCCATCGCTAATTGTCCGGTGGGAAAATAGCGATTAGTGAAAATAAAATTACTCCGTTCGATCGCCTGCATCACCAATGTCGAGTTTTTCAAACCCTGTTGCAGTTCATCCACATCAATCATTTGAATAGAATTATCTTGCTCAAAAGTCAGGAAACCACCGAACAAAGCATTCTGACTAGGCTTCTGGAAGGTACCCCAAGCTAGGTGCGAAAGGGCAATCAAGTATAAAAGATGAATAATGACCACAGAGATCTTCAGCCAATTCCAGAAGCGACCTGGATACTTTTGCCGCCATTGATTTGCCCAATTAGCCAACAGCATTGTCGCAGTCATGTAAGCAGCCATTGGCCAACTGGGTAAGACCTGCTGATAACCCGCAATAATCATGAATCCCAAAATAATTGGCACCGATAGCCACAGGACAAAACGTTGGCGGACATCAGCACCACGCTGCTGCACCTGATTGACCATTGCTGTGCCGATCGACCACACCAGTGGTGGCCCAAAAGCTGGAAACAGGTACACCATATGAACCAGAAAAGTGACAAAGAAAGTTTCCCAGTTGTAGCTAGCATTGGGAACAGCGCGGCTAGATTGAAACCGGAAGGAAGCCCATTCATGGATCGAGTTCCAGTACAGCAATGGTGAAATAGCGCCCACAAA
>JAGVCD010000132.1 GCA_020059425.1 Chamaesiphon sp.
CGGGACTCTCGACTAGCTCTACACCTTGCAAACCAGGATGTGCTTCTACTTCGATCGGATCGTAAGCCCGTACTTTAGCACCCAGCTTGATGAGAGTGCAAATGATATCTAAGGAAGCCGCATCACGCAGGTCGTTAGTATCTGGCTTAAAAGTCAAACCCAACAGGCCAATTGTTTTACCCTTAAGAATTTTCAACGATTTTTGCAGCTTTTCAATAACCAAAGCTCGTTGCTGCTGATTTACACTCACAGTCGCCTTTAATAACTGAGCGTCATAACCATAGTCGGCACCAGTTTGAATCAATGCTGATAAATCTTTCGGGAAGCAAGAGCCACCCCAACCAATTCCGGCATTTAAGAATTTGTTGCCAATCCGCGAATCCAAACCGATGCCCTTAGAAACTTGCGTGACATCAGCACCAACTCGTTCACAAATATTAGCGATCTCATTAATAAAGCTAATTTTAGTAGCCAAGAAAGCATTGGCCGCATATTTAATCATCTCCGCTGAACTCAAGTCGGTAGTTAATACCTGCACTGGTTTCTTTTCTTCAGCAAATTGTCGATCGATCACCGGAGCATAGAGCTTCAGCATTAGATCGATCGCCGTTTGGTTATCACTACCCAACACAATCCGATCGGGGTTGAGGGTATCGTAGATCGCCGAGCCTTCCCGCAAGAACTCCGGATTACTCACCACGTCAAATTTAACATCGGCCACAGACTGTGATTTTTGTTCAGCTACACCGTCCAGCACCAGCATTTTCACCCAATCTCCCGAGCCGATCGGCACAGTAGATTTATTCACAATTACCTTGTAGTCACCATTCAGGTGCTGACCAATACCTCTAGCCACTGCTTCCACATATTCAGTGTTAGTAGAACCATTAGGCAAGGAAGGCGTACCCACTGCAATAAAGACAATCTCGCCATGGTTCATCCCCATCGCCAAATCAGTAGTGAATTTAAGACGTCCAGCGGCGATCGCCGACTGCATAATTTCTGATAAACCTGGCTCATAGATAGGTGATTTACCAGCTTGCATCATTTCAATCTTGGCGGGGTTGTTATCAACACACACCACTTCATGACCAATATGAGCCAAACAAGCTCCTGTCACTAAACCAACATAGCCAGTTCCGATCGTACAAACACGCATTATATTTTTTCCTTTCCTTGGATATTATCTTTCGACGCTCTACTTAACCAATGTCGGCATTGATTCGATCCGTTGCTTAAAATCTGCGATCGTCTCAGTTAATCCGGCGGCCAGGGATACTGATGGATGCCAATTCAAAAGAGACTTGGCCTTAGTAGTATCTGGCTTCCGTTGCTTGGGATCATCCTGAGGGAGAGGCTTGAAAATTATTTCTTGATTTGGATCAATGCGGTCGCGGATATTTTCTGCCAACTGCAAAATGGTATATTCTTCCGGATTTCCAATATTGATTGGACCAGTGTGGTCGCCATTCATTAATTTCATCAACCCATCTACTTGGTCAGAAACATAGCAGAAACTACGAGTTTGGGAACCATCACCATAAACGGTTAGAGGATTGCCGCGCAAAGATTGAGCAATAAAATTACTCACCACTCGACCATCCTTTTCTAACATCCGAGGACCATAGGTATTAAAAATACGAGCTACTCGAATTTCGACACTGTGCTCCCGGTGATAGTCAAAACTGAGAGTTTCAGCAATCCGTTTACCCTCGTCATAACAGGATCTGATCCCGATGGTGTTGACATTACCCCAGTACTCTTCCGGCTGGGGATGAACCGTGGGATCACCATAAACTTCTGAAGTCGAAGCCAACAAAAATCTGGCTTTCACCCGTCTAGCTAAACCAAGCATATTAGACGTTCCCAAGAAGCTCACCTTAGTGGTCTTAATCGGGTTGTATTGGTAGTGAACAGGTGAAGCGGGACAGGCTAAATGATAAATTTGATCTACTTCTAGTCGGATCGGCTCTGTAATATCATGACGAATCAATTCAAAATTGGGATGACTCATCCAGTGTGAAATATTTCGCTTCGTACCTGTGTAAAAGTTATCTAGGCAAATAACTTCATTATTTTGATCTTTCATAAGGCGATCGATCAAATGCGAACCGATAAAACCCGCTCCACCTGTCACTAAAATCTTCATAAAAGCCCACGTATTTTTTTACTAATCATAGCAGTTGCCCATGAAACTACTCGTTGGAAAATAATAGGTAATGATAGATTAATAATTTGCATCAATCATTACAAGTAATAAATCTCGATCTCAGGAAGAGCTACCAGCTAACAATCTACTTAATTAACCAGAGGTTTACTGAGATCAATATTCCCACCAAAACTCAGATATCTTACTTAGCCCAGAAAAAATCTTGGTCAATTTGTTGAGTACGAATTAGATATTCCAGTTGTTTGAGGCGCGTAAAACCTTTATCAGTAAAAGTTTCTTCCTGCATATCAATTTTTTGAAATACATCAAAAAGCTGTTTGGCACCACGTTCAGCATTCCAATCGCACTTAAATCCAGGTAATAAAGTATTAATCTTTTCAAATGAAACCCGATAACTACGATTATCGGCACCACTATCACCAAAGCTTAATTTACAACCAGTAAACACACTAGCGACAATTTCAGCAACTTCTTTTACTCGGTAATTATTGGAAGTATCACCAACATTAAAAATTTGGTTATGAACAACATCACGAGGGGCTTCTAAAGCGCAGACGATCGCTTTACAAATATCCAAAGCATGAGCCAAAGGCCGCCAAGGAGTACCATCACTGGTCATCTTAATTTCGTTAGTTGTCCAAGCCAGTCCAGACAAATTATTCAAAACAATGTCAAACCGCATCCGGGGAGAAGCACCAAAGGCCGTCGCATTACGCATAAAAGTGGGTGAAAAATCATCGGTGGCCATTGGTTGCAAATCGCGTTCCACCAAAGTCTTGCACTCCGCATAAGCAGTTTGGGGATTCACCGGCGATTCTTCTGTAACATCCCCCGCCGTGGCCACACCATACACACTACAAGAAGACATATACACAAAACGACTAACACCAGCTTCCTTCGCCAGCTGAGCCAGACGCACTGAGCCTTTGTGGTTGATATCGTAAGTGATCGTAGGAGATAGTTGGCCAGCGGGATCGTTGGAAAGCTCGGCCATATGCACAACAGCGTCCACACCTTGCAAATCTTCGGGAGTAATATGGCGAATATCTTTAGTTAAAGTTTTAGCTGTAACTGACGTACCGTTGTACAGCCAGCCAACCTTGTAGTAGCCAGTGTCCACCCCAATGATTTCGTGTCCGTGCTCCATGAGCAAAGGGGGTAGTAATGAACCTAGGTAACCTTCAGTGCCGGTAACAAGTACTTTCATCGTTATAAATCCTTAAGTTGATAGTTATGGGTTAACAGAGGTAGTCAAATGAGACTGTTCAGGAATTTCAGCCACAATGGCTTTACCAATTTCTAGTGATGAAGTAGCTGCTGGAGAAGGTGCATTACACACATTCACACAATTCTGACCAGGAATAATCAGAAAATCGTCCACCAGTTTGCCATCATTCATCAAAGCTTGCGCCCTGACCCCAGCGTGACAAGGTACTAAATCAGCGGCTTGCACCTCCGGAATCAGTTGCTGCAAACTGTGTACAAAAGCAGCCTTACTAAAGGAACGAATAATTTCCTGAATACCTTCATCAGCGTGTTTAGCAGCCAGTTTCCAAAAACCTGGATAAGTCATCACTTCGGCAAAGTCGCGGAAGTCAAAATCGGTTTTTTTATAGCCTTCGCGCTTGAGACTCAACACGGCGTTGGGTCCGGCATGGACACTATTATCAATCATGCGCGTAAAATGAACGCCCAAGAAAGGAAAGTCTGGGTTAGGAACTGGATAAATCAGGGTTTTTACCAAGTGCCGCTTTTCGGGAACCAGCTCGTAATACTCACCCCGAAAAGGAATGATTTTAGCTTGCGGGTCTACGTTATTAAGTTTGGCCACTCGATCACTATGCAAGCCCGCACAATTAATCACAAAACGAGTTTCAAAAGTGCCATTGTTGGTCTCAATGACCTGATTGCTGGTACTGTGCACAATACGCAAAACTTTAGTATTGAGTCGTAAATCTCCACCTTGTTGTTGAATCAGTTCGGCATACTTTAGGCAGACTTGCTTGTAGTTGGCAATGCCGGTGGAATAAACCCGGACACCAGCGACACAACGAACATGTGGTTCTACTTCTTTGACCTCTTCGGCAGTGATCCGCTGCACTTTAATGCCATTATCTACTCCCCGCTGGTAGATATTTTCGAGCCGCTGCACCTCACTCTCGTCTACAGCTACGATCACTTTGCCACAAACATCATGGTCGATATTGTGTTCCTGGCAAAATTCCACCATGGAGGTGGCTCCATCCCGACAAAATTTAGCTTTAAAGCTTCCCGGTTTGTAGTAAATACCAGAGTGAATGACACCACTGTTATGACCGGTCTGGTGAGCTGCCCAATTACTTTCTTTTTCTAGCACCACAATCTGCGC
>JAGVCD010000106.1 GCA_020059425.1 Chamaesiphon sp.
ACCGAAGGTAGATCTTTAGTTCTCAAACAGCTCACTCGTAAATTGAGTAATTTATCACCAGAACTAACTGCAAAAGTGACTTGTTTAAGTCTCGATCGATTGGAAGCTCTCAGTGAAGCTTTATTAGATTTTGAGAAGGTAGAAGATTTGCAAACCTGGCTAGATTAATTTCTGGCTAAAAAGTGGCTTTGACTTGCAGACCATAAACCGTATCCCCTTTACTATCTTCACGAATCAGGGGAAATAAAATCAAGCCATTTTTTTGACTCAGTTCTAGTTCACCGACTAGGTAGCCCAAGCCTGCGCCGATTAATACCTCTGACCAACGGTGCCGATTCAGACTAACCCGAGAATAACCAATTAAAGCGGCTCCAGCATACCAAGCGATCGCCCAGTCTGGATGGTATTTGCTCTGAATCCGGGCAGCAGAAAAGGCAGTCATAGCGTGACAGCTAGGAAAACTATCTAATTCTCTTTCGTTATCGGGGCGCGGAGTACGCACAACTTCTTTGATGCCGTAACAGAGCGCTGCGCTGGTGGCTACGGTATCTAGAACCCGCAGGCTATGTTGAGTACCTTTTTCACCATCCGTAATCAATGGGAGTAGAGTGGCACCGCCAAGGTAAATTGCTGTTCCTGGTCCGGAGATAAAGTTGTCGGTAGATTGGGCAGAGGCGCTGACGGTAAAACTAGCAGTGGTTAAGAGAGAGACAGAACAGGCTAAAGCTGATTTTAACCAAGACATATGGGTGCCAGATGTAGATAAAGATTATTTTACTGATAGATTGCCAAAATCTTGATTTTATTCTTGGTAATGATTCGTCTGTAAAGAGATTCTGGGAAAACTGGCATTCTGGAGAGCAACCAGCGAAAATATTACTGAGCAAAGGATAATCATATCGACGGAGCAGCTACTATGCAGCCAATTCGCACTTTCAACGTCTCCCCATCCCTGCCATCGCCGCTAGCGCCTCTCAAAAATCTAGCTTACAACCTTTACTGGGACTGGAATATTGAAATAAAAGACCTATTCCGTCGCCTCGATCGAGACCTCTGGGAGACAACTCGCCATAATCCAGTGGCGATGATTGCCCAAGTCAGTCAAGACCGTCTCCAAGAAGCCGCCAACGATGACGGATTTTTGGCGCATATGGATCGCGCCACCCATGCCCTGGAAAGTTATTTAACCAGCCGAGACTGGTATAAAAAACATCATACGACTGGCACCGAAAAGCCCTGTTTTGCCTACTTCTGCGCTGAATTTGGCTTAGTAGACTGTTTGCCAATTTACTCCGGCGGCTTAGGCGTATTAGCCGGAGATCACCTGAAATCGGCGAGCGATTTGGGGATTCCGTTGGTGGGTGTGGGCTTGCTCTATCAAGAAGGCTACTTTGCCCAGTATCTAAATGCTGATGGCTGGCAGCAAGAGCGTTATCCGATTAACGACTTCTACAATATGCCCTTGCACTTGGAAAAACAGGCCGATGGCAGTGAACTCCGCATTGCGGTGGAATATCCCAAGCGAGTGGTTTATGCCCGGGTGTGGCGGGTGCAAGTCGGTACCGTACCGCTGTATTTACTAGATACCAATATTGAACCGAATAGTCCCTACGACCAAGATATTACTGATGCCCTGTATGGCGGCGATCTGGATACGCGGATTCATCAAGAAATCATGCTCGGAATCGGCGGTTTTCGGGCGCTGCAGGCGCTCGGTTATCAACCATCGGTCTATCATATGAACGAAGGCCACTCCGGTTTCTTGATTCTAGAACGACTACGGATGCTGATCCAAAAGGAAAAACTCAGCTTTGCGGCGGCGCGGCAGGTGGCTATGTCTACTCAGATTTTCACCACCCACACCCCAGTCAGTGCTGGTTTCGACCTGTTTCCACCGGATAAGGCTATGTACTATGTCGGTCACTATGCCGATGCTTATAAATTGTCGCGGGAAGAGTTTTTGGGCTTGGGGCGGGAAAATACGGGCGATTTGGCTTCGCCCTTTAGCATGGCCGCTTTGGCGATGAAGAATGCCAGCTTTGTGAATGGGGTAGCGCAGTTGCACGGCGCAGTCTCGCGGCAGATGTTTCAAAATATGTGGCCAGGGGTGCCGCTCAATGAAGTGCCGATTACCGCGATTACTAATGGGGTGCACGCTCGTAGCTGTGTGGCGAAAAGCAATCAAGAATTGTTCGATCGGTATCTGGGTAATGACTGGGCAGAGAAACCCGCTGATGATCATCTGTGGGAGAAAGTAAAGTCGATCCCCGATGAAGAACTATGGCGGAACCACGAACATTGTCGGGCGGAGCTAGTGGTGTTTGCGCGGGAACGGATTATTAGTCATCTGAATGAGCGCGGAGCAACGGGCGCAGAAATTCGCCATGTCCAAGATTCTCTCGATCCAGGGGTGTTTACGATCGGCTTTGCCCGGCGGTTTGCTACTTATAAACGGGCTACGCTATTTTTACGGAAGCTCGATCGCATCAAAAACATCTTGTTTGGGGATAAAAATCGACGAGTACAGTTTGTAATTGCCGGGAAAGCTCACCCGAAAGACATTCCAGGCAAAGAACTAATTCGAGATATCGTCCACTTTACCCGCAGCGAGGGTATGAATTCGGTGGTGTTTGTACCGGACTATGATATCTATGTTTCCCGCCTGATGGTGGCTGGCTGTGATATCTGGCTAAACACTCCGCGCCGCCCCCGCGAGGCTTCTGGGACTAGCGGCATGAAAGCGGCAATGAATGGGTTGCCCAATGTCAGCATCTTGGATGGTTGGTGGGATGAAGCAGATGTGCGCACGGGCTGGCCGATCGGACATGGTGAAATGTATGAAGATGAAAATTATCAAGATGAAGTGGAAGCCAATGCTTTCTATGATTTGTTAGAGCAAGAAGTAGTACCGATGTTTTACGATCGAGACCAGGAGGGCATTCCCCGGCGCTGGGTCGCCAAAATGAAAGAAGCCATTCGTTTGAACGCCCCTCGGTTTAACACCGC
>JAGVCD010000068.1 GCA_020059425.1 Chamaesiphon sp.
CAATAGCAAAACCTTTTAAGTGGACTTACAAAGAGAAGACTTTGATCATTTAGACCGTGGTGCTTTAACTTATGCCGCAAGTTACTAGTCAATCGCTCAACTAGCTAACAAATAAAGCGTCAACATGGAACCGCCATTCCAAAGACTATGTAGCAACATCGAAGCCAGTAGGTTGCCAGTACGGTAATAAACGTAACCCAGAATAATTCCCAACACTGCCAAGGGCAGCAGCTCTGACAAGCTAAGGTGTGCAGCAGCAAAGATGATCCCACTAACCACGATCGCCTGGCCTGAAGAAAGATAGCGGGTCAGAGAGGGCATAAGAAAACCCCGAAAGAAATACTCTTCAAACAGTGGTGCGGCCACTGCTGCTGTCAATAAAAAAAATATAAAAGCACTATTATCTTTGCTATCTAAGACGATCGACAGAATTGGATTGCTGCCGCCTTTACCCTGCCAAATTTTGTCGTTAATTACCGATACCAATAACACAATCGGAGTAGCTACCAAATAACTGCCCAAACCCCAAAGTACCCAATTTTTAGTGCCTTGGAAACTAAACCAATCCGTTGATAGAGGCTGGTAAGAAGCTACAGAAGATCGCATGAACCAAGTTACTGCGGCGGCCATCGTGAGATAGCTAAAAAGAATATAGGCGGCTTTTTGCCATAGCGCGACTTGGGCAAGATTGATGCCCGTTAATTTAAACCCTAAGTTGAAGAAAATAGGAAGCAGCAATTGACCAATCACCAAAAAGCCCAAAACCACCTGCCAAATAATTTCGCCGTCCCAAGGTACAGATATTTTTCGAGTTTCTCCTAGCAATGGATCTGACGTTATTTCATTTAATTCAGCTAGGGCAGTTGATGTGGACTTGCGCATTTTGAGCAATTGGGCAATTAATAACCATAAGCCCCAAATTACTCCCAATAACAAGCCCCCACCACGGATAATCGTTAAGTTCGCCAATTTATAAATAGCAGCTAAAGCCGCAGTAATTTGCTGGGTTTGGAGTTGGGCGAGGGCAGCATTGTCGCCTTGTCTTTGATATAGCTGATGTAGAGCCTGGTAGCGAAACCATCCTTTCAGGTCTCGATCGATCAACTGAATTGCTGAATTCGGTAATGGTTTTTGGGGATTCCAGAGCTGGGTTAAGACATCAGCGGTACTGGCCGGCTGTGACTCCGGTAAGTCCCGGCGCAATTGTTGCCAGGTTTGTTGAGCCGCCGTTGTTTTGTGCTGAACAGCTTGCAATAGACCCAGCTCTAAATTAATTTGTTGAGTATTACGCTGGATAGATTTTAATGGTTTGGCTAAAGTTTCGGCGATCGCCTGTTGGTTAGTAATTTCCGGATCAAACTTCGCTGTCTGCAATCGTTCTTGCAGTTGAGCCGTGGTTTGTTGATTAGCGGCGCGTGCGGCTTCGTATTGCTTCTGAGCCAAGGATACGGCTTCTTTGCCCACCAAAGAATTGTAAACCTCTGCTGGAATCTGGGCTTGCTCTAATTCTGGAGCATTCAAGCTAGATGCTTGCAGCAAAATATTGGTCTGATACAGTTCGAGCTTGCCCTGTACCTGCGGTTCACTCCAACTACCCAAGAGTGCTGAACCGACGATAAGTCCCATGACGATCGACAACAAGCTCAAGATAATACGTTTGACAGTCCAGCCTTTTGTTGCGCCCTGCATGGTTAACCAGAAATAGTTTATTCAACCATTATCGTACAAACCGTCAAAGTCCTTGCTCAATATAGGCAATCACTTGCTCTAGGTACCAATCTTCATCGTAGCCAGGATACTCTTCTTTATAGCGAGTAATCAGACGCTCGGCCATCGGCCACTGGCCACCTACCAACACCAACAGACGTTGGCGTAAATCCCGATCGCCTTTGCTCAGAGGTGGACTAGTGGGGGTTGTGGATGAATCGGGCGGTGTGGGTCGCACTGATTGGTTTGTTTGAAAGCTTTGGAGTTTTTTGATGGTTTCTTGATAGCTGTTCAGATTATGTTGCTCAAGATACATATTAGCGGCTGTTTGATAATCTGTCTGTGCTGCCGTCAAGTCTTCGATTTTGGCGTGAGCTTGGGCGCGTTCCACATAAGCAACCGCATCTTGCGGGTTAATGGTGATCGCCTGATTTAGTTCTGCAATCATCTGGGTGTAGTTACCCAAACTAGCCTGAATCTGAGCCTGAAAAATATAGATCTGGGCATCTTGAGGATTAATTTGTAGTGCCTGGGCAAAGTCGGCTAAAGCTCCTTGAAAGTCACCTAATTGCTGACGCATCTTTCCCCGATGACGATAGGCGGTATGTACTTTGGGGTCAATCCGCAGAGCAGTATTAAAATCTAACAAGGCGGCATCATTGTTGTGGCGCATCATTTGGATCACACCTCGACAACAATAAGCTTGAGCATCTTGAGGGTTCAATCGCACTGCCCCATCAGCCGCACGTAAAGCGCCCTCCAGATCACCAGTCTCAGCTTTGGTGATCGCTGCACTATAAATTGGGGTAGGGTTTGGGTTTA
>JAGVCD010000156.1 GCA_020059425.1 Chamaesiphon sp.
AGCGATCGAATGGCTTTTTCTTTCTGTCATCAAATTGCCCAACGGGAAGGTTTATTGCTAGGAGCCTCAACTGGAGCAATTTTAGCGGGCGGATTGGCTTATGCCCAGGCTAATACCAACCGTAATTTGTCAATTTTAATGTTGAATCCCGATCGCGGTGATCGTTACCTAGAGACAGTTTACAATCAAGACTGGCTCAATGCTAATCAGATTGAGTTATTTTCTAAACAACAACTGGAAGTAGAAGTTCGGGCGCTTACTCCGATTAAAGTTATCAAAAATAAGTCATAATTTGTAGTCTGGCGATCGGCTAGATAATTTTGCCCCCTTCAAAGTACTAAATTTTAATGTCTCGTAATCGCCAATTAATTCAACTGTGGCAGCAATTCATCCCCTTGTCGTTATCTGATGTGACGATGGCTTTAGGAGATCCTTTAACTACAACGACCCTTGCCCATTTACCAGATCCGCGAACTAATATCGCCGCCGTCGGAGTAGCCAAAGCGATCGCCATTTTCTGTGAAAGTCCGATCATCATGTTGCTGCACGCCAGCAATGCTCTCGCTCCTACTCGATCGTCTCGTCAGGCATTATGGAAGTTCACTTTAATTGCCAGTGGAGCCATGAGCTTATTACTAGCGCTGATAACTATTCCGGTAATCTTTGCAGTTGTAGGTGAAGGATGGTTGGGAGTTTCGCCAAATTTGAGTAATACAGTACGATCGGTACTGATGATCGTAATTTTATGGCCGTTGGCGATCGGTTGGCGTAGATATTTCCAAGGCTTATTAATTCATGGCGGGCAAAGTTATGCCGTAGCGCAAGCAAGTGTTGTGAGACTTTTGGCGGTGGGCATAATTCTGGCTGGCGGATTTATATTCAAGGCTAATGGTGCTGTAGTCGCTGGGTTGAGCCTAGTATGGGGCGTAATCGCTGAAGCTGCGGCTGTTACCTATCTGGCGAAAAAGCTAGGAGCTACCACATTACCGGAGGTAATATCGTTACCAGAACTACCTCAAGATTTAGTAGAAGTATGGAAATTTTACGCTCCCTTGGGTGGCACGATGATGCTGGTATGGGGGGCAAGAGCGGCTCTAGTTGGTATTGTAGCGCGTGCTAACGATGGAGAAATTGCTTTGGCTGCTTGGCCAGCGGCTTGGGGTTTAGTATTAGTGATTGCAAATTCAACCCGCATGGTGCAGCAGATTATTATTCGTAATCGGAAATTGATGCCTGATAAATTATTAATTACATTTGCTATTACAGTTGGGATTGTATGCTCATTGATTTTATTATCAGTTAGTGAAACACCGCTGAGTGTAGAGGCGATCGGTTGGTTTATTGGTAATGATCAAGAACTAATTTCGCGAGTACGTCCGGTATTGTTAATCTGTGCGGTGATCCCTTTATTGGTATCGATTCAAAATGCTATGCAAGGTTTTTTAGTAAGTGAAGGACGTACTTGGGGTGTAAATCAGGCGGCTTGGGTGGGAGCAATCTTCATGCTAGCTACAGCATATTCAGGGGTTAAACTAGGGCAGAATGGCGCTGTGGCTGCGGCTATTGGGATGAGTCTGGGGGGAATAATAGAAATCGGTTATTTGTATTACAGTTGGCGATCGAAAGCTGAGATTTTCAGTGATAATTAAGTGATACAGCTGATAGGAATCAAAAGGCTAATCCACTTTTTGCTTAACTCTAAGTAGTAGAACAATTGATATCAACGCACAAGCTGCTGAAAATTCAAAAGCAATGGTAGCTCCAGCATTTTCATAGAACCAACCAAATACGATCGAAGCAGGTAGTAACATAATCCCACTTGCCAGATTAAACCAGCCATAAGCAGTCCCCAACATTGCTGATGGGGCTAAATCTGCTACTAACGCCTTTTCTACTCCTTCTGTAGCTGCCAGAAACAAGCCGTAGAAGGCAAACAAACCAAATAGCAAGACTGGGTTTCCAGGTGATAAAAATCCTAAGGATAAGTAAAATAATCCATAGGCTAACCAGCCAGCGGCGATCGATCGAATCCGTCCAAACCTATCGGATAATGCTGATAGGGGCGTGCCAAATATCATCGCGATCGCCGAAATAGTTGCCCAGGCTAGCGGTACTTGGGATTCTGGTAATCCTAATTCTCGCGCGCGGAGCAATAGAAACATATTGGAAGAGTTACCCAAACTGAAGACTACTATAGCTAAAAGATAACGTTTAAAATTGGTTGGCAATCCCTGGAGATTCCAGCTAAAATCATGCTTGCGAGTAGTACTCAGCACATTTTTAGGTTCCTTAATCAGTAGTGACATCCCTAGACAGAGGATCGCTGGAACGATCGAAATGACAAATAGATCCCCAACTTTAAATCCACCACCCAGTAGTACAGCTGCTAAAATTGGCCCCAATACCGCACCAGCATTGTCCATTGATCGATGTAATCCAAAAGCCAAACCACGCCGCTCGGGTGGGACACTGGCAGCTAGCAGAGCATCGCGAGGCGAACTCCGCAAGCCTTTACCAACTCTGTCGAGTATCCGAATCCCCAGCACTCCTACCCAGCTATTCACAATCGATATGAGTGGACGACTAAACCCCGCTAAAGCATAGCCCCAAACAATCCAAGGCTTGGTGCGGTTGGTTTTATCTACCAGTAATCCCGATACCAGCTTCAAAATACTGCTCGTAGCTTCAGCAATCCCTTCTATGATCCCCAAAGCTTTGGGGCCAGACATCAAGACAGAGGATAGATACAGGGGGATGAGCGGATACAGCATATCGCTGGCTGTATCATTTAATAAGCTAATTACACCAATTAGCCAAACATTAGCTGGTAGTCTTCGGAGTGCTGCTAGCAAAATTTAAACCTTATTATTCAGCCTGAATTTTATCTTTAGCGGGAAATAGACTCAACGTGTAATTCGATCGATCGATATAATTCGATCGCCTGACTATCTGCCAAACTATAGTAAACGTTCCGCCCTTCTTTACGATAATTGACCATTCGCATCGATCGCAAAACCCGCAACTGATGAGATACTGCCGATTCGCCCATTTTTAGCCCTGCGGCTAGATCGCAGACGCACAATTCTTGGATCGCCAGTGCAGACAGCAACCGCAGCCGATTGGGATCTGCCAAGACAGTGAATAGTTCTGCCCTGCGTTGGGCTTCGACCATGGGCAGAATTTTTAGTTGCACTTGACGAACATTATCTAAATGCACCAATCGATCGTCACAACTAGGTGCTTTGGTGTCCTCGATTGTTCGCATAGCGTTGTCTTTGGCGGGTCGATCTGAATATTCCTGCTCGGTCATGAACTGTTTAATTTAAGAAGATTATCTAAGTATAAGGTAATAATGAGAATCATTCTATATCTGAATATACTTTCAGGTATTGTGATTTTGGTCTACAATTTGAGATATTAATTCAGCACTCGCCACAAAAGATATGACTCAAGTACCTGCACTCAAAACTCAGCGGATGCAAGTTGGTAGGATGGACTGCACCAGCTGTGCCATGAAGATTGAAGGTGCTGTAGAGAAGCTAGCTGGGGTATCCGAGATATCCGTGGTGGTAGCAACTGGACGATTAACTGTCACCTATGAAACCGATCGGGTGAGTGAGGCCGATATCAAGCAACAAGTGATAGCTTTGGGCTATACCATTGAGGAAGAGAAGTTCAAGTCTCCAGCTAAACACAGTAGCCACGACCATAGTAGTCATAATGACGGCTACGAAGATGACCATGCTCATAATCATGGTGGAGGGGAATTTAGCTTACAGCGCGAAGGTGTATTGGTTGGGGTTGTAATTGCGCTGTTCGTAATTGGCTCCGTATTTGAGGAAACATTGCACAACACGCCTTATTCGATCGGGGAATATTTAGTATTCATTCCAGCTTATCTATTGAGTGGCTGGACGGTATTAACTACTGCTGGACGGAATATTTTACGCGGACAAATGTTTGATGAAAACTTCCTAATGACGATCGCAACTGTCGGGGCGATGGCGATTCACAAACTACCCGAAGCTGTGGGCGTAATGCTGTTCTTTAAAATCGGTGAGTTATTTCAGGAAACAGCAGTCAGTCGATCGCGGCGATCAATTTCTTCGCTGCTGGAAATTCGTCCTGATGCTGCTAATCTCAAAACAGCGAATGGGATTGAGGTAGTGTCGCCAGAACAGGTAAAAGTAGGCGATACAATTATTATCAAGCCAGGGGAAAAAGTGTCCCTAGATGGTGAAGTAATTAATGGTAACTCTCAAGTTGATACGTCAGCATTAACAGGTGAATCAGTACCGCGCACGGTGAATGTGGGCGAAACTGTGTTGGCAGGAAGCATTAATCAAACTGGTGTATTAACTGTCACCGTTACTAAATTATTTGGGGAATCATCGATCGCCCGAATTCTTGATTTGGTAGAAAATGCCAGTGCGAAGAAAGCCGAAACTGAAAAATTCATTACTAAATTTGCTCGTAGTTATACACCAATCGTGGTTATCTCCTCACTAGCAGTGGCATTGATTCCGCCGCTGCTTATTCCCGGTGCAACTCATGCCGAATGGGTATATCGGGCATTAGTGCTATTAGTTATTTCCTGTCCTTGTGGATTGGTAATTAGTATTCCCCTGGGCTATTTTGGGGGCATTGGTGGGGCTGCTAAACGAGGGGTTTTAGTCAAGGGGGCAACTTTTCTCGATACTTTAGCGGGAGTTAAAGCGATCGCTTTTGATAAGACCGGGACACTGACTAAAGGCGTGTTTAAAGTCACTGAAATTGTTCCACATAATGGATTTAAGCAAGACGACTTGTTGCGAATGGCAGCGGAGGCGGAAGCCAATTCTAATCATCCGATCGCCAAATCAATTGTAATGGCTTATAACCGACCCATTGATGAAGCGACGATCTCGAATTACACCGAAATTGCCGCTCACGGTATTCAGGCCACAATCGCCGGACAACTAGTGCTAGCTGGTAACGATCGATTGATGCACCACGAAAATATTGCTCATGATACTTGTAATCTGGAAGGGACTGTCGTGCATTTAGCAGTCGATCGGATTTATGCTGGATATATTATTATTGCCGACGAAATTAAGGAAGATGCTGTCCAGGCAATTCGCGATCTCAAAGCCGCCGGGGTAGAGCGAATTATGATGTTAACAGGAGATTCGCAAGCAGTAGCACAACGGATTGCTAAAACTTTGGGTGTGGATGACTTTGCGGCGGAGCTGTTGCCAGAGGATAAGGTGACGGCGATCGAAAAACTGCTCGGGGAATTTGCTAACAAAGGCAAGGTGGCTTTTGTGGGGGATGGCATTAATGACGCACCCGTAATTGCTAGAGCCGATGTCGGGATTGCCATGGGGGGATTGGGCTCGGATGCGGCGATCGAAACTGCGGATGTCGTGTTGATGACCGATCACCCTTCAAAAGTGGCGGAAGCAATTCAGGTAGGCAAGAAAACTCATGCGATCATTTTGCAAAATATTATTTTTGCTCTGACCGTTAAAGCTATTTTCATCGTATTAGGTTTGATGGGACTAGCCACAATGTGGGAAGCTGTATTTGCTGATGTCGGTGTAGCGTTAGCTGCAATTTTTAATGCTACTAGAGTCTTGAAGTAATCGTTAATTGCGTTATTAAGGGCATCATAAAAACTATCGCTTTGATGGTTTTTGGTAATACTTAAAACTTATCATTCTGCAACGCCGTGACCCCTAATTCATGCAACAACAACCATAGCCCAAGAAATACGCATCATTAAACGAACAAAATTTTTACTCGCAAGAACTACGAGATCGATATATTAGTCCGTCATAATGCAAAGTTAGTATTTTGAAACTGCTGGCAATGATATTCAGCGACTACTGATACCACACCGGCAATGTCAATAAACACAAGCCGATCGCCTCCATCCATTCGACCACCGCCCCATAAGTATCCCCCGTATGACCGCCAAAACAGCGATCGAAATACTTACCGATCGGAAAACTCAGTCCCAACCCTATCCCATTTACCGTCAAAATCAACCACCCATCCTGCGGTTGTACATAAACCAATCCCAACCCCACCAAACCCAAAGCCGCCAACCCACCCAATAGATCCGGCCACGGCTCCACCCCCTTACTATGCATTGCCCCCTTTCCCTCCGCCTTCAGATAGGGATACAACGACACCGCCAAGACCTGCGCCCACCTAGCCCAACCTGGCACCACCAGTAACACCAGCCAGCGACTATCACCGCTAATCGCACTCAGACTCACTACCTTTAGTCCTAGAATACCGATCGCACTCATCACCCCAAAAGCACCCGTCAGACTATCAGCCATGGCCACCAGCCGCCGCTCTGGACTAGTCACCGCCAAGCCATCCGCCGTATCCATCGCTCCATCCAGATGTAATCCCCCGGTGAGCCAGACCCAGAGTAATATCACTACAGTTGACCGCACAGCTATAGGCATTCCCATCAGCGCCAAGCCATAGTCACTAATTGCTAACATACCGCCGATCACCAGCCCCATGAGCGGTGCCCAGCGGGTAATCCGACTAAAATCTAACTCCATTCTTTGCGGCGCAGGCAAACAAACATAGAACGCCCAGGCCGCCAATAACGATTTCAGCACACTTTTAACTATTTATAACTTTGGCAAACTATTATTAGCAGAGTCAGAGATAGTTCGATCGCCAATCACCGATTTAATTCCTTCCATCGTGGCCGGTACGGTGCGGGGATCCATAAACATTACCTTGCTACTTTCACTGCGGCCAATGGTAGCACCCATATCTAGATAGCCCAAGGCAAATAAGACTTCCACGGCTTTTTGGGCATTGGGGTTACTGTGGAGTTTATCCGCAATAATTCCGGCAGATTCAGCAATCCCTCGCGCTTTCAGGATTTGTTGTTGCCGATCAGCTTCGGCAGCTAATAATACCGACTTTTGACTAGCTTCAGCTTGTAATACTTGGGCATCGGCGCGACCGCGTGCCGTATTTACAGCTGATTCCCTTTCCCCTTCGGAGGTCAAGATCGCGGCCCGCTTCTTGCGCTCAGCAGACATTTGCATTTCCATCGCATCCAATACCGCCCGCGCCGGGACGATATCGCGCAGTTCTACTCTAGTAACTTTCACGCCCCAAGGATCGGTGGATTCGTCTAGTTCACGCAGTAACAATTCGTTGATCTGTGACCGAGCTGTGAAGGTTTCATCTAGTTCCAATTTACCAATCTCCGATCGAATCTGCGTTAGCACCAAATTCACCATCGCTGATTGCAAATTTTCGACTTTGTAGTAAGCCCGCTCCATATCCAAAATCTTCCAGTAGACTACCGCATCGGCAGTAATGGTGACGTTATCGCGGGTAATACATTGCTGGGGTGGAATATCAATGACCCTTTCCCGAATGGTTTGTTTGAAGGAAATATTTTCCACCATCGGAATCACATAGTTCATCCCCGGCTTCAATTTCTTGCCGGTATATTTCCCCAGTCTTTCTACCAAAGCTTCATCGCCCTGATTAATAATCTTGATGCCCGATAGCCCACCTACGCCTAAGATAGTGGCGATCATCCATGCAAAAGGTTCCATAGCTATAATCCTGCTTACTTGATTAGTTATCTTCTAACATATACATCGGCACTACCAGCAGGGTGGTGCCTTCCCGGCCAATCACATGTAAATGATCATCAGGGGCGATCGCCGAGACCCCATCGCCACATTTAGCCCGCCAAGAAGATCCTTCATATAATACTCTACCCACTTGGCCAGGAGAAATTGCCGTGAGCGCTTGGGCTTCGGTATGGGTGAAGTCGATCGCTGAGCGTCTGGGTAAAAACCTGTGCCCGAACCAGGCCATTACGCCGGTACAAACTAGCCACAGAAAAACTTGTAAGCCAATCCATGGGGGTAGAATCAAGGCCAGTACCGACATGACCAATGCTCCTAAGCCCAGGAATACGGAGGCTAAGGCGGTGGGTATCACCAACTCTACCAAGCACAAACTTCCCCCGACGATTAACCATAATAAACTTGGATGTATTGCTAGCAGTTCATTCATGAGATCAATTGATTGTGACCTGTTTCCAGGATAACGATTACAGCTCTCAGCCGGGGCAATTATTAAGATTTTGACTTATTTGGATGGAGATAGCTGGACGGTCAGGAGGCGGCTTGTAGTAGTTGCACAATTTGATCGAGGGTGGTGGCAATTTTCAGCGGGGCACTGGGCTGCTCTCGATCTAATTCTCCCTGACCGACCCGCAGCAATCGAGCGGCATCAGTAATCGGTGTAATTGTCATCTGGAGCTGCGGGTTGTAGGAGATTACTGGTTGTTTAAGGAGGGCAGCGGCGTGCCGTAAATCTTGATCGATTAACATATCCCCCAGCAACAGAATCTGTTCCGTATGGTAATCAAAAGCACTTAGCCAGCGATTACTATTGGAACCCCTAATTGGATCACTACCTAAATGCACCACTAGTGATTGTCCAATTTGGCGAGCGTTTAATAGCTCAACTACCTCATAAATTAGACTGTGACTCCGACTAATAATCCCCACCTGGCCAGGGGTAAACATCGTAGCATCAAGAGTACCTAGCAAAATTTGGCTAGGTACAATCAAACCAGCACTACCTGAACCCAATACCCAAACATCAGAGTCGGCGGTACGTCGCAACAATTCAATCATATCTAAAGGCGGGACCCCTTTAGTGGCAATAATGATGCGCGAAATACCAGCGGCGATCGCCTCTAGGGCAGCATCTAAGACCGCTAAGGCCGGATCGAAAATAATTGTAGTGTCAATTGCGGGGTGGGTAGCGATCGCTTGCTCTACTAAATCAAAAACTTCGACCTCTTCTACTGTCTGGTTACCTTCACCAGCAGCAACTCCAGCGAGTAGATTCATCCCATAGCTACGCATTTCTAATAGTGCTTCCAAGGCAGGAGGCTGAGTAATACCTTGAATTAAAATATGCGCATCAACGTTGAAATTAATCATGAAATAGGAGCTTCCAGTGCGATCATAGTTTCCGAAATGGCCATAGCTAAGCTGTGGGTATTAATCACCGGCAGCGTACCTTCATATTGATGTCGCATCCCTCCGCAGGGTAATCTTAAGACAATTAGGGCAGGCAATAATTTAATCGAGTTTAAAGCTAGCAATACTTTATCAGTCAAGACACCTAAACAATTAATTAGCAAAACATCAGAGATTTGTGCCAACCTCTCAATTTCTTGCGCAATTGCCGCTGGCTCTAATTTATCAATCACTAAACATTGATTGATTTGTCCACCGGCTTGCCGTAGTTCATTGACCGTAACACAAGCTACCCCGCGCCCGCTGGCAATTACCCCAATATAACCAGTGCCAGTGGCCGTCACACTGGGGAGGTTATTGGTGATGTGTTGAATAATACTGAGTTGGGAATGTCGAATAATTGCTCGATCATTAGCTGTCACTTTGCCATCCAGAGCCATGACTTCTCCCTCACTGCTCACCCCCAAGGGATTGATTTCCACGAGATCCAAGTCATTGGCGATCATCAGTCGATACATAGACTCAATAATCTGGCTTACTTTCAGAAGTAAGTTGCCGGTCAAGCCCATTTTGAGGGCTAACCGACGAGCGTAATAAGGCGAAAATTCTTCTTGAACCACCACTTGCTGAATTTGCTCGATGACCGCTTCTAAGTTCATGCCGCCCTGACCAGCGCCCAGCAAAACTGGCCGACAGAGATTATAGTCAATCAGCACTGCCAGATAAAATTCTTGGAAGACATCGTATTTAGCTTCAGCGAGTAATACTTTTGGTATTTCGCCAAAAATTGGCAAATTAAACATGGTTTGGGCAGCAGCGATCGCATCGATCGTATTTTCCACAAACCTCACCCCGCCGACTTTGCCCCGGTTACCCACGCTGACTTGTGACTTCAAGACCACTGGGTAAGGAATTTTGAGGGATTTCAGATCTGTCGGTCGATCAATCCGCTGAGCAGGCAAGGTGGGAATTCCCACCTCCTGAAATAAAGCTTTGGCTTGATATTCGAGTAAATCCATTATTTCTGGGGGTTCTGCGGTGGCGGGGCGGGTTTATCGATCTTAATTCGACCATTCTCATCTAAATATACTTTACCGCCCAACTCCCGTAGTTTGCGCACGGCAATTTTTTTGGCATTGAGATCGATCGCTGTACTTAAAACTAGACTCCAACCAGCAAACCGGGCTTCTTCACTGCGCGGATTTTTGGCTAAGAAGTCGGCGGTATGTTGCGAAATTTCGGCCACTCGATCGCCTTCTTCATCCCCTTTGCGTCTTGCCCAGTCAGCGGCTGTCTGCATTGACTGTTGGGCAGCCAACGGTTGATCTAAAAACAACAGCTCATCCACGCCCTTTAAGCGCCAAAGATAATAATAATTCTGGGAAGATTCGGGCGTAAAATGGGTAAAGCCTTGATTCATCAGAGCGATCGATTTCTCTGGCTGACCGGTATAAACTGTACCCACGGCTGATAGCGAGTAGTAAGGGTAATAGAATTTGGGATCTTTGTTGATAATTACGCCAAAATAATCTAATCCAATCCCATAACCATTGATTTCTCGCGCTTCTTGATCACCAAAATACTGTAAATAATCGATATAAGCCAAGTCCGCAATGAGGTTTTGAAAACCAAAGGCTGGTATTTTTTTCCACATTTCTAAGCTACTCAGCTTAATCTGGGTCTCCCGTTTTAACACCGCTGGGTCTAAAGAACGAGCATTAGCCTTCAGGGTTTCTAGCTGTCCATTCTGGATGCCAGTTACTCCTAAAACGAGAGTAGCTAAGCTGATGAGCAATCCTAGCGG
>JAGVCD010000038.1 GCA_020059425.1 Chamaesiphon sp.
TACAATTCTACCTTATGACTTTGGCTTAGGTATTAGCCTTTGGTCAGAGTAAAAAACATTTAGCGATCCCCAGCGGCTTTTGATGACTGGTGGGCAGCAGAAAGACCATATATTTGAATAAACAAAATATTTTAAAAAACTCATGGATGTCAGCCAAGCCGTTCAAAAACTCTACGATACCTATCCTTTTCCCCCCGATCCGTTACTGGATGAAATACCACCTGGCTACAATTGGCGCTGGCAGTGGCAAGCATCCCACAACTTTTGTTTAGGGCAAATGGCTGATCGATCGGACGTGCGGATTTTGGATGCGGGCTGTGGCACGGGTGTGAGTACTGAATACTTGGTACACCTCAATCCTCAAGCTAACGTAGTGGCGATCGACATCAGCGCTGGGACGTTGGCGGTAGCTAAAGAACGTTGTCGCCGCTCCGGTGCAGAGCGGGTAGAGTTTCACCATCTGAGTTTGTTTGATGTCGATCAGCTGCCGGGTCAGTTTGATTTGATCAATTCGGTGGGGGTCTTGCACCATACGGCTGATCCGAAAGGCGGCATTCAAGCACTGGCTAAAAAGTTGGCTCCCGGTGGTTTGCTACATATTTTTGTCTATGGCGAAGTGGGTCGCTGGGAAATTAGCCTGATGCAAAAGGCGATCGCGATGCTGCAAGGTGATCAAAAAGGTAACTACAAAGACGGCGTAAAAGTGGGGCGGGAAATCTTCGCTAATTTACCGGAAACTAATCGGCTGGTAACGCGGGAGAAATCGCGCTGGTCATTGGAAAATCAGCGGGATGAGTGTTTTGCGGATATGTATGTGCATCCCCAAGAAATTGACTATAATGCTGAGACTATTTTTGAACTAATTGATGCAGCGGGTTTGGAGTTCATGGGTTTCTCTAATCCGCAGTTTTGGCAGCTGGATAGGTTGCTGGGTAAAGCGCCGGACTTAATGGAGCGAGCGGCGGGCTTGAGTGAAAGACAACGATATCGGTTAATTGAGTTGCTGGATCCGGAAGTTACTCACTATGAATTTTTCTTGGGTAAACCACCGCTGACTAAGGCGGATTGGTCGCAGGATCAGGCATTGTTATCAGCGAGACCGGAGCGGCATCCTTGTATGGAGGGTTGGCCAAGCCGGAGTTTCTTTAATTTTGATTATCAAATTGTGCATATTGATGATGCGGAGTTTGCTTTCCTTTCGGCTTGTGATGCTCAAAAGTCGGTGCAAGATTTGTTGGCGGAGACGGGGATTGATTTGGGGGGAGTTCGATCGCTCCAGCAAAAGCAGTTGATCATGCTGAAAGCTGCTTAACATTTCGATCTTGCAGTCTTGGTATAACTAAGGTATAACTGAGAAGTTAACGATGTTGATTGGTATAGCCATGAAAACCGCTATTTCTCTTCCTGATGCAGTTTTTACCGAAGCCGAAGCCTTAGCGAAACAGTTGGGTTTGTCCCGCAGTGAGCTGTACTCTAGGGCTTTACAAGCTTTTTTGGGTAAGTACGATCGGCAGCAAATGT
Organism: Chamaesiphon sp.; assembly: GCA_020059425.1. The sequence goes on from JAGVCD010000038.1 coordinate 1,522, forward strand.
TGAGTCAATTAAATGAGGTATATGCGGTGGAGTCTTCTGATCTAGACCCGGAGCTAGCGAAGATGCAGCTTACCTCATTGCCTCACGAGGATTGGTAATGTATCGAGGGGAAATTTGGTGGGCAAATCTACCGGAGCCAGTGGGTTCGGAGCCTGGTTATAATCGTCCTGTTTTGGTGATTCAAGATGATACTTTTACTCAAAGTCGGATCAATACGGTCATTGTTTTGGTGATTACTTCCAATGTTCAGTTGGCAGCAGCACCTGGTAATGTGTTGTTGCCAAGGGCGGCATCGGGATTACCAAAAGATTCGGTTTCTAACGTTTCTCAGATTCTGACGTTAGATAAAAAGTTTTTGGTGGAGCGGATTGGGGCGCTGCCAGATTATTTGCAGGAGGAGGTAGATGAGGGTATTCGGACTATTTTGTATTTGTAGTTATTGCACTAAGAATTCTTGCTTCGTATTGGAGTTGGAAGATGAGGTGGCAATCTTGTGGATCGATCGCTCCAGCAAAAGCAGTTAATCATGCTGAAAATATCCTAGCTTTATTGATTGGTGGGCAACGCCCACCCTTAAATGGACTTTTCCCAATAATTTGATAAATTAGGTAAGAGATGTTAGATTTTTTTTAACTTCTGTTGCAATTTAGGATAGCGCTCAAGGATAGACTTAATTTCGTCTGAAGTAAATCCTAATTCTTGAAGAAAATGCAACTGAAAAAATGCTTCCATTTTATAGCAAAGAGATAGTAATTCCTCGTTGTTTGCTGCTATTGATTTCAAGGATTGATCATAATGAGTTAGATAATTTCTAGTATCCACAATCTTAGAAACTATTTTACTTCGCTCATCTCTAGTTCCCACAAAATCTTTAAATGGCTCAATAATACTTTTAATTCTTTTCCTGAGATTAATCTCATTACCATGTTTGAGTCTTCCTTCCAACCATTGCTTATTCTCTTCAGGACATTTGGAAATAATTTCTTCTACTAACTCCTTGAATTCTTGCTCATCCATTAATTTCTCGGTAGATGTTTTTCGATGATATGTTTCTAAACCCTGTGCCAATGCTAAAAACTTACCATCTAGATATTTTTGTGCACCTATCTTTGTTGAAAAATATAGATTCAAAGCAGGATCAATTTGATCATAAGCATCGATCCAACTATTGATTATTTTCTCAGCATTATTTTTAATTTGTTCATAAGTGGCTAAGTGGAATTAAATATAAAACGTGACACTTTGAAATCTTTAGCTAGATATCGTTTTCCCACACTGGCTTCTACGGCCATAGCTAAATCA
>JAGVCD010000425.1 GCA_020059425.1 Chamaesiphon sp.
CAACAGTTAGTGGAAACCCAAATTATTCCCACTGATGCCCCTGAGGCTCCCAGGACTAGCCCCTAACTAGCCCTGATAGAATAGAAAAAGATTTCACCCCCCAGCGATCGCTATGAATCCACCCCTGTCTCGCAAAGAAGAACTGCGACAGCGCCGTCTTCAACTACGTCAGCAGCGTCGTGGGCGCGCTTTGAAAATCTGTTGGCAAGTACTGGTACTGGGAGCCATAGTCAGTGGGATACTTTGGGCAGTGCAGCAGCCAGATTGGGTAATTCGCCAATCCCAACAAATTCAAATTCGCGGCAATCGATATCTGGCGGCTAATACAGTGCGGGAGATGTTGGGACTAAAATATCCAGTATCTTTGCTGCATATCGAGCCCCAGAGCTTAAATAACAAATTATTAGATCAGGGCAGCATCCTCGCCGCAAATATTCATCGAGAGTTACTGCCACCCCGAATTACTATCCAGATCCAAGATCAACCCCCAGTCGCTGTGGCCGATCAAGCCGATCAACCCGGCTTGGTGAATGCCACTGGCACCTGGTTACCTTTAAGCAGCTATCAAATAGATAATGATAAATTGCCACGGTTAAGAATATTAACTGCTAGCAATGGACTCTGCCCCAATTGGTCAATTTTTTATCAAGCGATTCGCAGTAGTCCGATCCCCATCAGTGAAATTGACTGTCGTGATACATTGAATCTTCTTTTAACAACTGACATCGGAGATATACGTATTGGTTCGTTTGAACCAACTAGACTGCGCCAACAGTTACAAAAAGCCTACGAATTAGGTGATTGGAAGAAACTGTACCAACAGAAATATAATCAAACATCGGATATTGACTACATTGATCTAGAAAATCCTGATATGCCCAAGATCCAGCAATCAATTTCCAATACTAATAAAAAGACCGAACCGAAAGCTGATGATCAAAATACCAAGATCGATGATCTTCCACCTTAGTAGAATCCTTGATCTTTTGTTAATATGGCCATAACTGTTGCACTGATGTGATAGATTAATCATCGGAAATCAGAATAAAATTCCTAAGTGCCGCTGCGAAATTTTGATTACTTTCTTTTGATTTTATTCTAGTTTTGTGGAATTTTGGTGCATCTTAATTTCACTTAGCTTAATACTAAATTTAAAATTATTTAGAAAAATAATTGAATTCTGAGTTTTATATAGCAACGGTGAAATTGTTTAATTGCCGTGTGCTTGACAAGAGAATACAATTATCATTAACCTAACCTTTGCAAGCATGAGCCAGCCCAACCCTATCTCATACCCAGGATTTAACTCAACTCCCATGCCCGGTAGCGACCCGATGTTTGACGAAATTATCCCCAGTAATATGGCAAAAATTAAAGTGATTGGTGTCGGCGGTGGCGGCAGCAATGCGGTCAATCGGATGATTGCTAGCGATATCACCGGTATTGAGTTCTGGACTATGAACACTGATGCGCAGGCGCTATCTGGCGCCAATGCCAATCGGCGTTTGCAGTTAGGGCAAAAACTAACTAGAGGTTTAGGAGCTGGCGGAAATCCGGCGATCGGACAAAAAGCCGCAGAAGAATCCCGAGAAGAGATTGCAGCGGCCTTGGAGGGCGCTGATTTAGTATTTATTACGGCTGGCATGGGTGGTGGTACTGGGACAGGAGCCGCGCCCATAGTGGCAGAAGTGGCTAAGGAAATGGGTGCTTTAACGGTGGGGGTGGTCACTCGTCCCTTTACTTTTGAAGGGCGGCGACGTACCAATCAAGCCGAAGAGGGTATTATGGCTTTGCAAAGCCGGGTGGATACCCTAATTGGAATTCCCAATGATAAGTTGCTGGCGGTAATCTCGGAGCAGACCCCTGTGCAAGAAGCTTTTCGGCTGGCCGATGATGTGTTGCGATCGGGTGTGCAAGGGATTTCCGATATTATTATGATTCCAGGCTTGGTGAACGTTGACTTTGCCGATGTCCGGGCGATTATGGCGGATGCCGGTTCGGCTATGATGGGGACTGGTCAAGGTTCTGGTAAGTCCCGCGCCAGAGAAGCGGCTTTGATGGCAATTTCTTCGCCGTTGCTAGAGTCTTCGATCGAAGGCGCCCGAGGAGTTGTATTTAATATTACCGGTGGTACCGATTTAACCTTGCATGAGGTAAATACTGCTGCCGAGACTATCTATGAAGCGGTTGATCCCAACGCCAACATCATTTTTGGGGCGGTCTTAGACGATCGAATGCAAGGCGAGATTCATATTACTGTCATTGCAACTGGCTTTACGGGCGAAGTACAGTCTACTCCTGTGTCGGTAGCAAGTAATAAGCCCCTGCCGCAGGCTCCTCCCAAGCGCAATCCGATCATTGCACCCGCATCACCACCACCAACTCCAGAGCCTAAAGCTTCTCCAGGTGGATTGGATATTCCAGACTTCCTGAAAGAACGTCGTCCCAATAAGTAACCAAGAAAGAGACTAGTCTGAAACGCTAGCCTTTTTTTTGGCTTAAATTAAAACCGTGATTGCCAGAGAATTTTGTGCCGTATTGGATGAGGGTATTCTTAACAGCAATACAGGCAAAAAAGACGGTAGCTTATAATCATGCTACCGTCTTTCTTTTATGGATTAAAATACTCCCCGAGTAAGATTCGAACTTACGACCGGTCGGTTAACAGCCGACTGCTCTACCGCTGAGCTATCGAGGAAAATAGTGCTTTTCACACCTTCGCTATTATATGTGCAAAAGTCTTAGTTTGACAAGTAGATATTTGTCTTTTTTGAAAAATAGCCCAAAATAGTAACTAAACGCTACCAGTAGAGTTATTAGATAGTCCAGAACACTACCAATGAAAATGGATTGAAATAATAGGATAAAAATTGGAATAAGCAACTAATACAAACTAGCTACTGCTAGATATGGTGGTGTATATAATCTTAGACACCATATATATATGGTGTTCGCTAGAGATTAATTCCGAAATTCTGGAGAGATTCGGTCTACAATTGTGACTCCGTGAATATAAGCTGTTTATGCAATCATCTATCCTAGACTCTAATCACTACGCTGAACTAGTTCATGTTAGTGGCATCACCGAGGGTCTAGCTAGCTTAAATTTTCATTCTCTCCGGGGCGAAGCTTGCTACGAGTATCTATTTATCTCGCCGGAGTTACCCAGAAATAATTTGGGTCAGGTCACGCC
>JAGVCD010000401.1 GCA_020059425.1 Chamaesiphon sp.
CATGCTGATCCGCGTTTTGCCTGGGTGGTGGAGCAAGTGGAAGCGCACACCTTAATCTATTTGCAAAATATTGGGGTGGATACTAGTCAGGTGCAGTTGTATATTCAGCGGGCGTGGCCGATCGTCTCGCGCACGCTGCAAGAGGTGGGTGCCCATTGTCACAATACGGCGCATGTTAGCGCGGTTTACTATATTACGGTGCCGGAGTCGGAGGAGGATGACCCGGGTAGTCTGGTCTTTTTTGATCATGCCCGGATGAATGAGGTGGCTCCGGGCTTGGGTAGTGAGAATACGGATATTGTGGATGAGGAGAATTATTTTAATCAGTTGCAGGTGGTTTATCCGCCGGTGGCGGGGAGGTTGTTGATGTTTCCGGCGAAGCAGAGACATGCGGTGACGCTGAATGAAACGGAGGATTTGCGGGTGTCGTTGTCGTTTGATATTGTGTTGACGGCGAAGGATGGGGAAACTGGTTCTTATGAGTTTTTGGCGCCGTCACCTAGTCAGTGGCGACGTTTTCGATGAAGTCGGATTTCTGCTTCTGTTTAACCTTTTTACGATATGACTCAATATTTGGAGTTTAGACCATTGTGCCGTCAGCAATCAGCTTTTAAAGAAGAAATAATTAATATTCAATAAATAGTATTGACTAAACTATTGAAACATTTGTATTTTTGTTGAAATATGTTTACGCCCAAACATATATTCATTTATTAAAAGCTATTTATTATGCATTACCGATCTTTACTATTTTCTGGTGTATTTATTACAACAATTGTATCTCTCTTGATAGTCCAATCATGTACTAAGAACGATCAAACTGAGTCCGATCGAACAGGTACTAAGCTTGATCAAGCAGTTACTGATTCCGAACTTGAGCGGGTTGGTACGCTAGCGATCGAGTCTATCAACAAATGTTACAATGCTAAACAGATGTTGAACTGTAAGCCACTAGCAGGATATAAGTCAATAATTCAAAAGACGTGTGAATCAGGGAATCGAGGTGCCTGTAAACTTCTATTAAACATACAAGAGTTGGAAAGTACTGCAATAATAGTGGAAGGAATGGAAGGAGGTCCAACAAGAAAGCCCATCGAGTTAGAATGAAAATATTGAAATCGATGGTTCAATATGGCAAATTTAAACAAAGTCTTAGATTAATTACTCACTGACAGATGCTAGTAAATCTGGTGCAGTATTTGGTAGGTTACCCTGCTTGAGAGTAGCCACTGATTTACCATCTTCACCAATATTGACGATTGATGTATCACCATCCTTCAATTTACGCCGCAGCCACAATCTCAACACGAACCCTCATCCCCGCATGAGACAACATCGTAATCAACAGCTCCACCTGAAACCGATCGATATCCCCTGACATTAATTCTTCCACCTGATCGTTCGTAGTTTGCAGCTGAAACGCCGCTTTCTCCAGACTCCACTGATTCGATAGCTTTGCTTGCGCCAGAGGCGATCGAATCAGCTTCCGCAGACTAATCATTAAATCCGATCACTTCGTTAACAAAACTCCGGTGGGCAATACTACCAAATCACCTTCACTGATTCACAATTCTGAATTTTCTGATCCTTAGAAACTAATGATGCCCGATGGATTAGGCTAGTAGCCACAATTAATCGATCGGCAGGATCTCCATGAAAATCTTCAGGTAGCTGAGTTGAAAGCGCCGCAATTGAGGGTGTTAGAGGCATAAGCTTAACATTAGGACGCTTCAGAGCCAACTCGAACCAGACTTCGACACCCATAGATAATCTGATTCTCGACTTATTTACCAGCATGGCAACCTCCCAGCAACAAATCGCGGGAATACCAATCAAAGTGGCTTCTTGAATTGCTTCTTCTGCCCTGGAAGACAATTTTGTTGATTCATTCGTCCACCACAACCAAGCATGAGTATCCAGAATAATCATTGCTCAGCGTTCCAAGAGACATCGATCGGCGAAATGATGTCATCTTCAAACAAAATGCTGCCCTTCAACGGGTTGATCTCCTTCCCTGAAGTTTCCACCGAAGCAATACTTGGACTCTTCAGCGCCAAAATGATGCGATGCAGTACATCAATGTGCGTATCATCCACCGAATCTATTTCCAGTTTTAGTTGTTCACGGCTAATCATAAATATCTCCGCAACCAAGGATTCAGAGCAATTGCAACATTTTAACTCTTTGCAGCCAAATAGCCATGGCTAGCCCAACTAAAGATTATACCGAAACAGTTCTAGGTTCTGGTAAAGATTCTCCACTGGCTTCATAAGCAACGATCAAAGACTCTAGAGCTTCAACACCGTTATTTGCAGCCACCTCATAAGTTTCGCCATGAGTCCGCCACTTTTGACCAGGAAAATCTGGGAAACCGACTAAGTAGCAATCATCTTCTTCAGACCAAGCAATCATCATTTCATACTTCATCTTCGTCGATTTCATTCTCTTCCTCCAGTGTGATAGTTTGTTCGACTTCTTGAATTGCCAGATTCACATCTTTTTCCTGATACCGTTTGGCATCAGCACTATCTTGTCCAGAGACCGTCAGTTTACCAACGTAATTCGGGTGAGTCCAGTTGGTATGACTGCCTTTTCCCGCTATCTCAATAAATCCAGACTTACGCAAAATTTGCTTCAATTCACGAATCTTTTTTGGCATGTATTCAAAACCTAGCCGCTCACCCTGGCTCTATTTTACACTCGTCTCAACATATTGATGTCGCAGGGATAGAAGAGTTCGATCAATATTGAAAATCCACTTAGTTTGAGCTATCTGTAAACTCGTCGATCTCGTAACTAGGCGATCGATCAAATCTCACATCAGTCAAACCGTCTGAGCTGAAGCGATTTTTGTAGTCCCTGCACTTTAGTTAACAAGAAACCGTTAATGATAAAAATCTCGTTTATGATCGAGAGATAGTCATCTATACAACATCGCATGATTAAGACTGTTGCAGGAATCTATCAAGATGGTAAAGTTGAACTTGCTGAACAACCGCAAACCATCAGTAATAGCGTTCAAGTTCTCGTCACATTTCTAGATGTTGGCACAGTTGACCCCACCCAGCTTCGTCAACTTATCGATCGATTAGAAACCATCGCTGGAATTCAGCAAGGCTTGGAAGAGCTCAACGCCGGACAAACTCGCCCGATTGACC
>JAGVCD010000402.1 GCA_020059425.1 Chamaesiphon sp.
AGCGGATGCACCCAATCATCAAAGATCACGTTGGCACCTTCCCAACCCATTTGGGGGGAGTAACGAGCGGGGACATCTTGAACGTGAATAGGAGCCGAAATAACGGCACAAGGGATGCCCAAACGTTTAGAAATATGTCGTTCCATCTGGGTACCCAAAACTAGTTCGGGGGCGGACTCGGCGACTTTGGCTTCCACCGCCAAATAATCGTCACTAATCACTGCTTCGATGCCGTGTTTTTTAGCAACTTCTCGGACTTCCCGGGCAAATTCGCGGCTGTAGGTGCCGATCCCCACTAGGGTGAAGCCCATTTCTTCAGTAGCCATTCGGGCGGCGGCTAGCACATGGGTGGCATCACCAAAGATAAAAACCCGCTTGCCAGTGAGATAAGTAGAATCCACTGATTTAGAATACCAAGACAGCCGGGAAGCTTGCGCCGGAGATGATGATGATAATCGATCGGCTCCCCAACCACCGAGGGTGTCGGTATGCGATCGGTTCAGAGCAGCACTGACATCAATACCGGCAACTTGGCCAATTTCAGTAATAAAGTCGCGGGTGGCTCCGACACCGATCGGCACGGTTCTGATGACTGGTTGCCCAAAGTTACGGGTCAGCCAAGTACAAGTAGTGAGGGCAATTTCGGGATAGAGACAGATGTTGAAGTCAGCATCAGGCATTCGCAACAAGTCAGCAGGGGTGGCACCCAACGGAGCCACCACATTCACATCCACACCGATCTCCGCCAGTAATTTAATTACTTCCTGAATATCATCCCGGCAGCGAAAGCCTAAAGCAGTGGGGCCAATAATATTAGCTTTGGGGCGAACACTGGCATCACGCGCTGGACGGGGGGTATTAGGGGCGGGCACCAGCGGCAGCAACAGGGTGCGTACTAAGTGATAAAGGGTTTCACTGGCACCCCAGTTTTCTTTTTTGGAATAGGCTGGCAATTCTAAACTGACTACTGGAATCGGCAAGCCCATGCTCTTAGCCAGTGAGCCAGGTTGGTCTTGAATCAGCTCGGCAGTGCAACTTTCGCCCACCAACATGACTTGGGGCTGAAAGCGATCGTAGGCATCACGCACCGAGGTTTTGACCATCTCGGCGGTATCACCACCCAAATCACGGGCTTGAAAGGTGGTGTAAGTTACCGGCGGACGGCGATCACGACGCTCGATCATGGTAAATAGCAGATCGGCGTAAGTATCGCCTTGAGGAGCGTGCAGCACATAATGTACTCCTTCCATCGCCGTCGCAATCCGCATTGCTCCTACATGGGGCGGGCCTTCGTAAGTCCACAGGGTTAATTCCATAATTCCTGATGAGTTGGGGATGAGTAAAGCTAAAAAATTTAATCTTAAATAGTCAATCGTTTCCGTCTTTCCAGGGGACGAGCAAACAATTCAGCTAGATCCGCCGCTTGGTCGTAGCCCTGAATGGGGGAGAAAACTAGTTCGATCGACCATTTAGTGGCCATTCCTTCGGCCTCTAGCGGATTGGCTAGTCCTAAACCACAGACAGTAATATCTGGTCTGGCAGCTCGGCAGCGATCCAGCTGCTTTTCCACATCTTGGCCTTCGGATATCGCCGTACCTGCTGGCAAGAGCGCGATTTCGCTATCCATCAGTAGTCGATCGATATAAGGCATTCCCACTTCCACTAGTTCCATGCCACATTCTCTAGACAGAAAACGGGCTAACGGAATTTCCAATTGCGAATCCGGAAACAGGAAGGCTTTCCGACCGTTGAGAGTTGATTGGTAACGTTCTAGGCCAATTTGAGCGCGGCTCACTGCTGGGGCGATCGCTTCTGTAAAAATTGCTTCGTCTATATTCCAGGCATTAGCCGCCGTGCGCAACCAGGCCGTTGTACCTTCAATCCCCAGGGGATAAGGAGAGGGCAGTAAAGATGCACCGCGCTGGACGAGCGATCGGACAGTTTCGCTCAAAAATGGTTGAGCCAGTAGTAATTTTGTCCCTTTACCGATCGGCGGCAAATTAGCGGCACGGCGGGGGGGAAAGAAATAAACCGGTCCAATCCCCATTTTGTCGAATAGGCGTTGAAACTGGTCTTCTACCACATCGGCCAAACTCCCCACCACCATCAGACCGGGCTCATCATTGCTGCTGGGCAATACCGGCACCATCGAACCCAGGCAAGCATCTTCACCCTGGGTGAAAGTGGTTTCAATACCGCTGCCCGAATAATTCAGCACCCGTACCTTTGGGAAGTACTGCTGGCCAAGACGCTCTGCCGCTTTGGCTAGATCCAGTTTGATCACTTCCGAAGGACATGATCCCACCAAAAACAGCGTGCCAATATCCGGGCGACGTTCTAGTAGCTGATTGACCACCCGATCGAGCTCTTCATTGGCATCAGCTAGACCAGCTAGATCTCGTTCACCCAAAATGGCTGTCCCAAAGCGGGGTTCAGCAAAAATCATGACTCCAGCCGCCGACTGGATCAGATGGGCACAGGTGCGGGAACCCACTACCAAAAAGAAGGCATCTTGCATTTTGCGATGAAGCCAGACGATCCCGGTCAGGCCGCAAAATACCTCTCTTTGTCCACGTTCTTTGAGTACGGGAATGTCGGTGTTAGTTTGGTTAGGAACTTCCGTGCAGGGCTCTAAAGCCATGTGTTGCTCTCCTTTAAGGTCCTATTATCTAAAAAGCAATGCCCTAAGTTAAGGGGATGATGCTTTGTCTTCTTTCAACAAAAGTGCGATCGCCACAACAATTGATAAATTAGCTCTCTTTACTATATTTAGTAATGCCAAGAGACGACACAAAAGTTGCAAAGGTTTACAGGAAACCAAAAAAATACTAAAGACAAGTTCGCGGCAGTTCCTGATTTGCCACCAATCCACCGTCTTGCGGTTGGGCTACCAGGCATAAATTGCCAAAATATGGAGAAGATATTGCATATATAATTGGGCGGCAATCTTTTGTAGAGCGGAGTACATGCAAATAGCGACTTGGAATGTCAATTCGATCCGCACCCGGTTAAAAATTGTCTGTGATTGGCTGCAACGGCAGCCGGTAGATGTGCTTTGTTTACAAGAAACCAAAGTTACTGATGAACAATTTCCGCAGTCAGCTTTTACCGATTTAGGCTACCAGGTTTATATATCTGGTCAAAAGTCTTATAACGGCGTGGCGCTGATCAGCAAACAACCTTTAGCGAATGTTAGTAATGGTTTTACCGGAGTTTTAGGTGATGATCTGGTGCAAGATTTCGACGATCAGAAGCGAGTGATCACCGGCCAGATCGGCGATATTACGATCGTAAACTTATATGTACCCAACGGCAGCGAAATAAATAGCGAAAAATATTATTACAAACTGCACTGGCTAGCTCTACTCCAGCAGTATTTGATCGCTCAGTCCGATAAATCTCTCTGTGTTTGTGGTGATTTTAATATTGCGATGAGTCCGCTGGATATTTATACCAAAAAG
>JAGVCD010000365.1 GCA_020059425.1 Chamaesiphon sp.
ACCTATTTTAAGACTATTTTATGAATCAATAATCTGGAATGCTGAAAATTCTGACTGTCTGTAACAATAACGAAGCAAAGTAATTTTAAAAAGATACTCGATCTTATTGTATTAAATGAAAAATACTCAAATCAACACTTGATCGAGAAGTCTGAAGCTCTTATATTTAAGGTGTTTTGGCATATGTCTGATCATTTAATTGTTTCTTTGCACATTATTTGTATTTGTACAGATAATGCAGAATCAGCGAGTTGTTGATCTCGGTAAAACCAGATTTATACGTGTAAACTAGCAGGTAATTATTATGTTTATTGGACGAATATCTGAACAGCGAATGCATCTCATTCGTTGGATTCTTACGATCGCCTGGCTGCTAATTATTGGTTCGTTGTTCTATGATCCTTGGTCTGCAGAACTCACTGTGCCAAATCATCCTTGGAGTCCATTGAGATTATCTGTTGAATGTATTTCAGTTCAAGGAACGTGCTTGGTTGAAAAACCATACCCTTTAGGAACAACTTTTTTGTGGGCAGTGATTCTACCAGCCACTATTTTTATCTTGTTAGTATTTGGACATGAGTTGTGGCGACGAATTTGTCCACTGTCTTTTCTATCACAAATTCCTCGTGCCTTGGGCTGGCAAAGACGATTCAAACGCAAAAACTCCACCACCGGTCAAGTGCGCTCTGAACTAGCCAAGATCAAACCGAATTCTTGGCTAGGCAGAAACTATTCTTACCTTCAATTTGGGGGACTATTTATCGGTTTGTGTGGACGAATTTTATTCTTTAACGCCGATCGATTCATACTAGCGTTATGGATGTTAACAACGATCGCTGCTGCTATCACTGTTGGATATTTATATGGTGGTAAATCATGGTGTCACTACTTCTGTCCGATGGCTCCTGTGCAACGTATTTACAGCGAACCGAGGGGTCTATTTGGTCAAAAATCTAAAGTTGGCAAAATTACTGAGTCGATGTGCCGCACAGTCTTACCCGATGGTAAAGAGCAAAGCACTTGTGTGGCTTGTCAAAATCCATGTATTGATATTGATTCCGAACGAACTTATTGGCAGGGGTTGAGCAAACCGGAAGAAACCTGGCTACGTTATGGATATGTGGGTTTGGTGGTGGGCTATTTTGTTTATTACTACTTGTATGCTGGAAATTGGGATTATTATTTTTCTGGTGCCTGGGTTAGACAGATAGATCAACTAGCTTCTTTGAAGAGTCCTGGATTCTATCTATTTGGACAGGCGCTAAATATTCCGAAGTTGGTGGCAGTGCCACTGACGCTCGGTAGCTTCACTGTCATGGGTTATCGAATTGGTTACTGGATCGAAAAATGCGTCCAGGCGACTTTGCCGATAGTTAGTACCAATGCTGCTGTAACTATGTCAACATCTCTGACCAAAGATATAGTTAAACATCGCATTTTCACGCTTTGTACCTTTGGAATTTTCAATTTTTTCTTCATTTTTGGCGGTCGCCCCTTGGTTCAATTACTTCCGGAGTGGATACAACATATCTATGATTTTATTTTGGTGTTTTTGAGTACAATCTGGGTCTATAGAACTTGGCAGCGTTGTCCCGCTCCAGAAACTAAAGTTGCTTTTGGCCTACCAACTAGCTAAATTCTTACTTATGCTAAAAACAATACTTAATCAATAGAAAATTGTGATAGACGACCATATGAAATGATGCCGATCGACCGATGATAGGAACAAAATAAAACTTCATAGGTCATCACAACTGAACATACCCGTAAAATTACAATCCACAATTGATGCTTATGACTCGTAAGAAACTTCGCGGTACCTTGGTGTCTACCCTTGCTCTAGTCTTAGCAGCCGGTAGCTTATTCTCTGGTGTTAATGCAGCTCCTGAAAACAAGCAATCTGATGTCATGACCAAGCCGGATGCAACGGCTGCTCCAGACGCAACGGCTACGCCGGATACAATGCAGAAGCCAGCTGATGCCATGAAAAAGCCAGCTGATGCCATGAAGAAACCTGTCGCAACTCCAAGCGCCAAAAAAGGTACTACTATTGTTAGCCTGGTAACTAATAGCACCAAGAATTTCAAAACTTTGAATGCAGCTGTAAAAGCATCAGGACTAGCTGCTACCTTGTCTGGAGAAGGTCCGTTCACTTTATTTGCGCCTAACGATGCGGCCTTTGAGAAGTTGCCTAAAGCTACTTTAAAGAAACTGCTGAAGCCTGAAAATAAAGCTGCTTTGCAGCAAGTATTAAAGAATCATTTGTTGTCTGGAACTGTTTTGTCTAAAGACATTAAAGCTGGCAATGTTACAACTTTAGCTGGTGGAGAAGTTGCCGTTAAGATAAATGGTAAAAAAGTAACCGTTGGTAAAGCTAGTGTTTTGAGAGCTGATGTGCAAGCTAGTAATGGTGTAGTACACATCATTGATACTGTTTTAGTACCTACTGATCTGAAACTTAAATAGATTGAAATAGAAAGTTAAAAAACACTTTAAATCATTATCAAAGAAAAACCCTGACATTTGCCAGGGTTTTTCTTTGGTATTTGTGATGTTTAGTAGTAACCGTTGTTATAGCGATCGCCACCTTCATTAAAAGTGTCGTCAGTAGAAGTAATCGTAAAATTATCGAGGTTTTTTTCCAAATTGGCTTTTTGGTTGGCACTTAGGTCAGGAATGCTCAGGACATCATCTACTGACTTGTACGGAGCACCGTCTACGATCTTGCGAGCCAGGGTAGGATAAAGGCCAGGATACTTGCGGAAGGCGCGAACGTTGGTATTATTTAAATCAATTTTTTTACCAAAATCAGTACCCAATTTACTATCGGCACTATTACTACCGTTCATGGGTGCCATGGCTTCATCCGCCCAACCTGGTGCTGTAAAGCCAAATAAACAAGACATACATAGACAGAACGTAATGACAATGCGTAGTAACTGCTTCATTATATTTTCTCCAAACAATAGATGTATTTTATATCGAGGCCAAAAGATCTGGCCTCATCCATTCTATATCAACATCATTTCCACAAAACCTTGGGTAAGATCTGATTTCGATCGACTCGTTGCTGGTACTTAATAGCAAAATTTAGTAGGGAGTCGAGTAAAGAATCCGAGAGGAGATGGGGTTGTAAGCCTAATTCTAGTAAATTAGTGTTTTTAGCGTTGAAATAATGTTCTTCTTTTTCGATGCGGGGGTTGTCGATCGACTTAATTTCTACGGCTAAACCCAGAGCGGTACTGGCCTGTTTTACCTTCTGGGCTAATTCTTCGACACTAAACTGTTCGGTGAACTGATTGAATACTCGGAATTCGCCACGTTCGGCGGGGTTAGCGATCGCCAGTTCTAGACAACGCACCGTATCACGAATATCTAAAAAGGCGCGGGTCTGGCTACCTTTGCCATAGACTGTCAGTGGATGGCCAATAGCTGCTTGGATGCAAAAACGATTCAAGGCAGTTCCATAGACACCATCATAATCAAGACGATTGATCAGCAGCTCATCCATTGCTGTTTCGTCGGTTAATACGCCGTACACCACACCCTGATTGAGATCGGTGGCGCGAATACCCCATACCTTACAGGCGAAGTGAATATTGTGGCTATCATGCACTTTGCTTAAGTGGTAAAAAGAACCTGGCTGTTTAGGGTAGGGTAGGGTATCCTTGCGACCATTGTGTTCGATCGTGATATAGCCTTCTTCGATGTCAATATTGGGGGTGCCATATTCACCCATGGTTCCTAGCTTGACCAGGTGGCAGTCTGGTAAAAAATCATGGATGGCGTAGAGCAGGTTTAGGGTGCCGACCACATTGTTGGTTTGGGTCAGCACGGCATGTTCGCGATCGATCATCGAAAAGGGCGCTGATCGCTGTTCCCCAAAATGGGCGATGGATTCTGGTTGAAACTTTTGCAGAGCCTTGCTCAAGAAGTCGTAATTGGTAATATCACCCACAAACAGTTCGATCGATTTACCAGTTATTTCGTACCAGCGTTGGATGCGCTGTTGAATCGAGGCGATCGGTGTCAAGGTCGAGATACCCAGTTCAGCGTCCCAATGTCTGCGCACCAGGCTATCCAAAATTCCTACTTCGTAACCCAGATTGGATAAATGCAAAGCTGTTGCCCATCCGCAATAACCATCGCCGCCGATAACTAAGACTTTCATAAATTATCTTTACTGTTGCTGGGGTTGCTATCAAAT
>JAGVCD010000431.1 GCA_020059425.1 Chamaesiphon sp.
CGTTTCGATGAGATTTTCTTCGTCGATTTACCAACCCAAGCGGAACGAGAAGCAGTGTTTAGAATTCATATCCGTAAGCGACAGCGTGATGTGGAACGCTTTGACTGTGAGGAACTGGCTAAGGTAGCCGAGGGCTTCTCGGGTGCGGAAATTGAACAAGCTTTGGTAGCCGCTATGTATGATGCTTTTGCCCAGAATAGAGAATTTTCGCAACTTGACATCATCTCCGCTATTAAATGTACTCTGCCTCTTTCGCGGACTATGCATGAGCAGGTGGCTGCTCTGCGCGATTGGGCAAGGCAGCGCGCCCGTCCCGCCGCCGCCTCAGTCGCTGAATATCAGCGGATGGAGTTCTAACAGGTTTTCTCTGCAATTGGCAGAGAGAAAGGCTAGCTCATGGTGACTATTGCCGGTAGTTAGTTTGGTTTAAGATCGCCACTTTTTCAGGCAATCATTATGTCGGGTGGCACAGGCTCAAGTAAATTGTATTTTCACTTTTCCTTGGAGGAAATTGACTATGTCTCACTTCAGCACTCTCCGTACTAAAATTTCCGACGCCGCAGTTCTTACTGGCTCTCTGCGCGACTTAGGGATCACTGTTAAAACTGAGGCCGACTTGCGCGGCTACCAAGGCCAAAAAATCCGGGCTGACATTGTTGCTGTTCTAGAAGGTGACTATGATCTGGGTTGGTCTCGCAACGCTGATGGTTCCTTTGACTTAATTGCTGATCTTTGGGGTGTTGCTAAAAAGCACAACCAAACTGAGTTGATTAACTCAATTAACCAAAAGTACGCGATTAATAAGACTCTGACTGAAGTCAAGCAGCGTGGTTTGAACAATGCTAACGTCTCGGTGGTTTTACAAAAATAGTGGTTAGTTGTTATCAGATGGGTTGATCCTTACATTTAAGGATCAACCCATTTTTGTTATTAGCTAGGGTTGTGAGATGATCGCTAAAAGTAAATTGTTTAAGCTCATTGTTGAGAATTTTGCCATGCTCAGAGAAATCGATCAAGATATTTGGGTGGCCGAACAACCACTACGTTATTTTGGACTGAGTGTCGGTACCAGAATGACAGTAGTCCGGCTGTCTAACCAAGAGCTAGCAGTAATTTCGCCGATCGAAGTCAACGATGCTGTGGTGCAACAACTGAATGAACTGGGCACCGTGCAGCACATCATTGCACCCAATCTTTATCACTATCTATTTGCCGCCAATTTTAAAACCCTCTATCCCAAGGCATTGTTTTGGGCAGCTCCAGGTCTAACAGCTAAAAAGCCAGATTTGTTAATTGATCACACTATCCCAACTGATGGTCAGATGATCTGGGATGGTCTAGAATCAATATTTTTTGCGGGATTCAGAACCTTTGGTCTGAGAGGTTTTGATGCTCTTAATGAATCTGTCTTTTTTCATGCAGCCAGCCGCACTCTGATCTTGACTGACACTGCTTTCCATTTTGACGAAAGCTTTCCACCGCTCACCCAATTTGCCGCCAGAATTCTAGGCGGTTATCAAAGTTTAAGTCCATCCTTATTAGAGTGGCTGGCCACAACAGACAAAGAGCAAGTACGAAAGTCGGTGGAGCAGGTTTTGAAATGGGACTTTGAGCGAGTAATTATGGCGCACGGCAGTATCGTCACTCAAAATGCTAAAGAAAAGTTTCAGAAAGGCTACAAGCAATTTATAGGATGACTAGAAAATATGACGTTAGGTTAGATTTTCAATTTATTGTTTTAATCGTAAACAGCGGGATCGATCGCCTGAATTAATTGCTCAGAAGCCACATAATTGTCACGCACTACTTGCTGGCAACGCCAGCAAGCAGATTTTCCCTCTTGATACCACCATCGGCAATTAGCCCGAATCGCACAAGCAGGAATTTGATCAGTCACAATATCCAAGCCATTGACGATGCGCGCCGTCAGCCGACATTTATCACCATCAAAATGCATACAACCATTTTCAATACAGGTAGCCGCAATGCGAAAAATTTCTGCAGGTTTGACGGGTGAATCTAAATCTAATAATTCTTGAGGAATTTGTTTGACTCGATCGAGGTGAATTACATAGGGCTCTTCCGGAGTACCTACCACTACCCCGAAAATTACGCTACCAGACATCTCTGCATCAGCACTAGGGCACATGAGAGATTTAGGTGATTTTTCTTGAGATAAAATAGGTGCAAGATTAGATGGAGAATTAGACATGATGATTAACCTCGATTAATATATGAGTACAAACTAAAGGGTGTGTGTCACTTTCTATAGAGAAAAAAGATTATCATTATTCTCTTGTTGCTATCACTAGCCTTGATAGGTCTGTCTGATTTTTATTTTCAGAAAGTGACATGCGCCCCAAACTAAATTCATCAAAAGTTATTTTTCAGGAACTGCAATTGTGCCATTAATAAGTGGTGGAGGTGTTTGAGGATAAGGATTTGCAATCACACCATTAATAAGTGGTGGAGATGTTTGAGGATAAGGATTTGCAATTCTACCGTTAATAAAAGGTGGCGGAGTTTGAGTATGAGGATTTTCGATCCGGCCATTAATGAATGGGGGCGGATTTGGGTTGGCAATTGTGCCATTGACAATTGGTTGTCCTGGAGCATATCCACCATTACCAGTAGGAGTTTTAGCCAATAAAGCACGGTTGATGGCAGATTCCACTAAACCACGAGAATCCAGATCAAGATCAACTAATGTCGAAATTGTATGACTGAGATTAGAAATATTTTGATTGGTTGCTGTCGGAGGGATGGTAGCTGCAAACGCACTATTTCCACCTAGAAATAGGCTATTGATTGTCAGCAAAGTCAAAAAGAATTTGGTCTTCATAGTAAATAGAAAATTAAATCACTAACTTATTAATACAATCTCTCTCATGGTGATTTCGGAAAAGTCAAATTTAGAAAATAAATTTCTGAGTTTGTGGCCTACAATACCAGAAACCCTCACTAGTTTGAAAATAACGATCGCATCATTATTCGTGCTGATATTGTCCGGTGAGCTTGTTGAGTTGTCGCACTAACAAGCTTAGAAACAGTCCCACATCAGTGACAACCCCAATAGATTCGATCGAACCCCGATCGCTTAACTTGGTGACAACTGCTGGGTTAATATCAATACAAACCATCTTGACCCCAGCGGGAGTCATATTTCCCACGCCGATCGAATGGAGCATACTAGACAACATCAAAATGAGATCAGCCCCTTCAATAAGGCGAGCATAGTCGGCCTGGGCTTCGATCAGATTCATTTTAGTATCTGGTAGTGGTCCATCATCTCGAATCGAGCCAGCGAGAGAAAAAGGAATATTGTGTTTGATGCATTCATACATCACCCCGCTGCGCAGCACCCCTTGTTCTACGGCCTGGGCAATGCCGCCACAGCGGCGAATAATATTAATAGCTTGCAGATGGTGACGGTGCCCACCATGTACCGATACACCGCGCTGCATATCCATACCTAAAGAAGTACCCATCAGTGATTGCTCAATATCATGAACAGCGATCGCATTGCCCCCCAACAAAACCTGAACATAGCCTTCTCGAATTAGTTGGTTTAAATGTTCACTGCCGCCAGTATGGATCACTACTGGGCCAGCGGTAACGACAACCTTGCCACCTCGATCGCGAATTTGGCGTAAATCCCAGGCAATCTGTTCTACCACTAATTCCACTCGGCGCTCACTGGAAACCCCCGCTCCCATAAAGCTAAATTCTTCTGATGATTTTTTTTTCAACGTAGTGGAATGGCGTTTGGTGCGAATGCCTGTATTGCCAACCACCACTTCTTCCCCAATCCGCAAATCACGCAGAAGCTTGCAACGAGCGACTATCTCTTTAGCTGTGCGAGTTACAGCGATCGCGCCATCCATCCGTTGTCCTTGTACCTTAATCCATCGATCGTCAATTAAGACTTCGGTGGGATAAATGGTAGTTGCATAGAAATCGTCAGCTGCCACTCCAGCCTGCGTGACGGCAGTCAAATGAGCGGAGGCGTTTTTCTGGACAGGATCGATCGCCCCCAGGTTAATCAATTGACCCATGATGTCGGCCATCACTGCTTCATCTGGAGCCGATACTTTGACTTCTGCGTGGGAGATATCTTGGCGCTGGTGGCCAAGATTAAAGTCTACTACTTGAAAACTGCCACCCCCGATCATGATCGTATCCAGAACCTGGTTGACTAGCCCAGAATCTAATAAATGGCCGGCAAGATGGATTACCCGGCTTTGAATTGTAGACAACTGTAGTGATTTTTGCTGTGGCTCCGACACCTTCAGTGTTAAGCACTTGGCGGCACCCCCAGCTTTTAAAAATTCCGTGAGCGGGGTTTCCATTACTTGGAAGCCTCGATCGATCAATCTTTTTTTTAAACCATCACTGGCTTTGTTCATTACCACTATTCGTTCGGCTTGACCATCGCGCAAAACATCTATATTCACTGTATTACAGGCAAAATTAACCGCATCAACTTCATCGATCGCGATCCGTTTTTCTGGCGGCACTCGTAATTCAATCAGGCGATTAGAATAGGTGTCAAAGGCTGGTGGATAATACAACAGATACCCAGCGGTGAGTGGACAAAAGCAGGTATCTAGATGGTAGAATCTTGGATCGACTAGCCGTAGCGATAACACTTCTACATCCAACCACTGGGCTAAATAAGGATGGGCATCTAGTTCCGAGCGAAATCCATAACCAGCCCACAGCCAGCCACCTGATCGATCGATCAGGGCATCACCAGCACCCTCAAAAGGTAAACTGGGGGGCAATAGATGGACTTGATAACCCTGATCTGCAAACCATTGCTGAAAATATGGTTCTTCCCCCTGTCGTTCGGGATGAAAAAAACGACTTAGAACTACTGTATTACCCAAAATCAAGCCTGCATTAGCTGTAAAAACCATATCTGGCCAGCCTGGTTGTGGTGCGACTAAATCAACTTGGGCATAGCGTTGTAATACTTGGTACAGCTGATTCCACTGGGTCAGCGCCTGTTCTCGTGATGAGCGATGAATATTGCCTTCCATCCAGGGATTGATTACATAATCAACTTCGTAATAATGCGGAGCACACATCAAAATGCGCATGGGATCATTCTTTACTTGATCAGTCATGTTTAACTCAATTATTGGATAGATTTCAGCATGGTATACCTTATCGTAGCCATAGGTAATACTGTTTTAATGTATCGTTAACTACAAGATTTTTGGCTATGTATCGATGAATTCCACCAGATATGCTCAGAACTTTGGCCATTGTCAATTGAACGATCAACATTTGAACCATCGGGCAATGAGTTTTAAGCTGAGGTA
>JAGVCD010000308.1 GCA_020059425.1 Chamaesiphon sp.
CTAATTGGCAGTGATGAGGCTCTCTCCAAAATCACCAACATTGCCGACCTAGAAGAAACCAGAACAGCCCTAAATTTGACAGCAGCTTTAGCTCTTTTAGAACTAGGACGAGAAAGGTGGCGGCAGAACGAGCCAGAGAATGGATGTACAGCCCTAGAAACAGGTATTAAGTTACTCAGACAACAGAATGTTTTTCCGACTGTTCAAGCCGAAATTCAAAAAGAATTAAATAAGTTTCGACCCCAGTACATTTTGTCTCTACTAACCAAGAACAATAATGACGATCCGGCGGCTCGCCAGCAGGTGATCAGCCTCCTGCAAAAACTGGTCGAAGGCTGTAGCGGCAGACAGGGATACATGACCTATGGCATGACCCAAGATGGTTTTATTGCCTACATCGATCAGATTCGTCAATACCTGACCACCACTGAACAACAAAGCCTGTTTGAAGGGCCAGCTCTGCGTTTAGCTGATCCCGTGTTTACTTATCTGTTGGTCTACGCGATGGTAGCACGGGGCTTTCACTATCGAATGCCAGAGCTGATTTATCGCGCTCATCAGTTGCTGCTCCAAAATCTCAGCCGTCTCCAGGATGTTTTTATTGAACAAGCCCTCTGCCATCTATTGCTCGGACAGCAGGCCGAAGCTAACAGTGCCCTCAGCCGCAGCTGTGATCAAGAATCTTTGGGCTACATCCGCAAAAACTCCCCCACCGACAACGATCTGATTCAGGGACTATGCCGATATAGTGAACTGTGGTTTCAATCTCAGGTGTATCCTCACTTTTTAGACTTAAGCCAGCAGCAAGCTTCTTTGGGTAAATATTTTGATGATAAGCAAGTACAAGTCTATCTCGATGATTTACCACAGACCGAACCAGTAGCCATGCCCGAGATGATTGATGCCCAAACGGTCTTCAATCAGGTACCGGCTACGACTGGTTTTACTAAAAGCCAAAATGCTGAAGCTAGTGCAGTGCCAATCATTTCTTCGATCGGCATCACCGAGCCAATTAAAGCAAGTGAAAAGGTGGGGGATTTACCCCAGGCCGAACGAATTGGCTATTCAGAACCAGAAATTACTTGGGGTCGCTCCCCTTCCGGGAATGTGGTTCCTTTTGAGCGCCCTTTCAAAAAGCGAGACTCTTTGCCTCCGAATGTAGTTGAGCTGGATGGATCCAACAATAATCCACCGTTAGATGAATTTAATGATGCCACTGGTGGTAAGTTAACAGCGATCAAGGGTAAAGACAAAGGTTTGACTCGCCGTCCTCGCATAGCTTCTGCTAAGCGACGACGGCGTCATGATTTGCGTTTTTTACTGTGGTTAATCACGGGCAGTATTATTGCCTTAATTGGCTTAGCAATTACCACTTTGTTGTGGGTAAATTCCACCAAATGGCAAAGTCGCAATTCGGTGGCCACTAGTCCACGTAAAACCCCAGTGGCTGTGATGTCACCAGCTACTCCAGCCGCTTTACCACCAGTAAAACCATCTCCTCAGTTGGCAACTCTCTTAGCCCCCAATACCGCTCAAGAGTTAGTATCATCTTGGCTTAAAGTTAAAGCCAATTCGCTCTCCAAACAGTATGATATTAGTTCCCTGGAAGGAGTACTGGCAGAACCAGCTTTAACCAAGGCCCGAGAACGCGCTCAAGAGGCCAAATCTGATGGCTCCTACTGGAAATATCAACATCGAGTTAATCAAGTGCAATTAACAACTGCTGATCCGAAGCAGCCCGACTCGAGAATAATCAATGCCACTGTGGAAGAAACTGCTGACTACTTCGATCGCACTGGTCAGCGTCGTGAAAATGAATCTTACAAGGAGAACATCCGCATCAAGTACGAATTATTGAAAAAAGGTAGTCAGTGGTTAATTAAAAATATGACTGTCATCAAATAATGCTCGAGAGTCTATTTCAAGCTTATACCCCACTGCTATTTTGGACTGGCCTGGGCTTTTGGTTAGTCAAATTTCTCCCTAAAGAATTCCCGCATTTTTTAGGACGGAGCTTGTATTGGGTGGGTGTACCCTGCGAAATATTTGCTTTAGCCAGGCAAATTGGGGATCTGGAAAATACCAAGCTAGCCCCAGTAATTGCCGCTGGCTCTATTTTACTAGGGCTAGCCCTAGGCGGAGTCAGTCTTTATTTTGGCCGCCGCTCCAACTCTTTGCCCCAATTAGAGCGCCCAGACTTACAAGGCAGTTGGTTATTGTGTTCAATGCTGGGAAATACTGGTTTTATTGGTCTGTCAGTGGTACCGTTTTTAGTCAGTTCTGAGCATCTAGTGTGGGCGGTGTTTTATAGCGTCACCCAAAATGTTTTTGGCACTTATGGTTTAGGGGTGCTAGTGTCTAGCTTTTATGGTCGGCAAGTTGGCAGCACCAGGCCCTGGTGGGAATTATTCAAAGATCTAGTAACGGTTCCTTCTCTATGGGGATTTTTATTGGGATTTACGACCCGCTCCTGGTCTTTTCCGTCGGTCATGGAGGATGGTTTACAAAGATCGGTTTGGGTGGTAATTGCAGCAGCTTTTGTGTTGATGGGAATTAGGCTCAGCCAAATTGAAGGCTGGCAGAGCTTGCGGTTGGCGCTGGTACCAGCAGTGCTCAAAACAGTGGTGATGCCCGGAATTTTGGGAATAATCCTACTGAATCTGGATATTCCTCAACCAGCCAGACTGTCTCTGGTAGTAATGGCTGGGGTACCTTCGGCCTTTGCAGCGTTGATCTTGTCTGAAGAATATAATCTCGATCGAAACCTAGTAGCTAGTAGCATTATCAACAGCACTGGAATTTTCTTGCTGATGCTCCCGGTGTGGATTTATCTGTTTAGCTAGCTTGAAATACTAGTTTGATTGCGTAACGTCTCTGGAAGAGAATCGCGTTCGTCTTTACCTATTGCCCAAATATCAAAGATTAGGAATTGGAACAGTGTTACTTAAGAACCTGATTGCCGAGGCTCAGCAATCTCAAATACCCATACGGTTGAAGGTCATGGCCATTAATCCAGCCAAGCTGTTTTATGAAAAACTTGGTTTTATAGTTACTGCCGAGACCCCAGAATTTTTTAGTATGGAAACAATTTCAACTTAAAGGTTGTCGTTTTTGTTTAGTACCGATTAGAATCACATTATACCTTTTCAGAGAAATGTAGTAATTCAGCCATGACAAATCAAACACTTGCCTTTTACCCTGCGATTTAGCTAGATTTTCCTTAATATTTAGCATCGTCGTAGGGAAGTTTCACTTCAACCAAACTTAAACCAAAGTTATGCCCTACGAACAGCTAGAAATATCTAGTCCTGCTCCAGTTTTATCCTGGGCTGGACATCCGCTTGGCCACCAAGAAATCGCTATGGCCAAGAACGTCGCCTCTTTACCCTTTGTTTACAAACACCTTGCTCTAATGCCTGATGTTCATTTGGGCAGAGGTGCCTTGGTGGGTTCTGTCATCGCCACTCAAGCCGCCTTAATCCCCGCCGCTGTCGGTGTGGATATTGGCTGCGGCATGATGGCAGTACAAACTCCTTACAGCGTAGATAAATTAGGCGACAAGCTTAAAAAAATCCGCCTAGACATCGAAGCCGTTATTCCCACTGGTTTTGGTGACAATAAAGTCACCAGCCGGGAAGTACAAAATTGGCAAGGCTGGCGCAGCTTTGGCGATCTGCATCGCGGTGTGCGCGACCTCGAAAAAAAGGCGATTAAACAACTAGGTTCTTTGGGTGGTGGCAACCACTTCGTCGAAGTTTGTACCGATACCGAAAACCAAGTGTGGCTAATGCTGCATTCTGGTTCACGGTTTATTGGTAATAAAGTCGCCCAATGCCATATCAGCACCGCTCGTGATTTGGCTAAAATGGCTTCTACTCCTTTACCCGATAAAGACCTGGCTTATTTTGTCGCCCAAACCCCAGAATTCGATGCCTACTGGCACGATCTGCAATGGGCACAGGATTACGCCCGGGTCAATCGGGAAATCATGATGGCACGGCTGATCAAGGTGATTGAAAAGCATTTGGGTGGCGGTAAAAAAATGAAGCCCCTGCTAGTGGTGAATTGTCATCACAACTATGCCGATCGAGAGCAGCATTTTGATGAAGATGTTTACGTCACTCGCAAGGGTGCTGTCCGCGCTCAAGCTGGGGACTATGGCATTATTCCTGGCTCGATGGGTGCTAAATCTTACATTGTGAAAGGTAAAGGCAATATACAGAGTTTCTGTAGTTGCTCCCATGGTGCTGGGCGCTTAATGTCGCGCACAGCGGCCAAGGATACCTATTCTTTGGATGATTTTCTGGTGCAGACGGCGGGGGTGGAATGCCGCAAAGATCCAGAGCTCATCGATGAGATTCCGGGAGCTTACAAACCGATCGAACAGGTCATGGCTAATCAAGCCGATCTGGTAGAAGTAGTAGCTACTCTAAAGCAACTTATTTGTGTGAAGGGCTAGGTGTAACGCCAAACGAGATCCCGTTTGGCGAGGTTACGCTGCAGCTAAGATAGGTACTTAGTTTGGCGTTTAATTTGAAGTTGAATCCAGCGTTGCCAGCGCTGGAAATTCTCTTCACTTGGCCGGGTTTGTTGCCAAGCTGGCCGCGCCTCGATTCGTTGTCGCCAAGCATCAAGACGGGGATAGTCGGCTAGTGATACGCCCAAACGATGGAAGAGTGGGACTGTCGCCCCGGCCACAATATCAGCTAGATTTATCTGATTATCTGGGGGCGAGATCTGGCCAACGCTACCAAAATATTTTTGGTCTTGCAATTCATTTTCTAAAAACTGCCAAGCAGTAGCCAACCGTTGCTGAACAGCAGCAGAGATCGGTTGGTGAGCAGCATTGATGATCGGTATGAAGCTAGGCATTAGCTCATTCGTAATAATCATTTGCACCATGCGCATTTTGGCAATTGCCGTTGGATCACTAGGTATCAAAGCTGGTGATGATGGGTAGCGCAATTCCAGATAATCCATAATGGCGATCGATTCAATTACGCGCACATCTTCATCCACGATTGCTGGCACATGATGAAAAGGACTGATCGCCAAAAACTCTGGCTCCAGCTGTTGACGAGCCGCCAAGTCAACAACAACAGGTTGGTGGGGAATTTGTTTTTCCAAGAGCATTAGCCAAACTCGGCGGGCGATCGGCGATAGGGGATGATAATAAAATTTCAGC
>JAGVCD010000077.1 GCA_020059425.1 Chamaesiphon sp.
CAGACATGCACCCACCCACAATGCTTGGATTGCGCACAATCCGCTATTCCAAGATTATAACTCAACCTCAATGCTAGATTAATTGAGCATAATCATCAGTAGCAATTGATCCTAGAATTTAACCAAAATCTAGCTATTCTAGTAGCATAATCCTGGGAAGATTTTATTATAATACATATACTACACAGTTTATATATTTACTCAGTGTAATTCTACTAATTATTTAATAGCAGAGGTCAAAAATGTTGTCAGATTACGGAGTTCTAGCCGGTAAAGTTGATATTTTTAAACGCGAAGATGACCGAGATAGCCCCCATTTGCAAATTCGAGTAATCGATCGAAATAACGAAGTTTGGCGGATTCCAGTCAACGTTTTATCTGCCGATAATTCGTTTTTAATTTTTCATCGGGTAGATCCGTTGGTCAGCCATCCCGTTTTAGCAAGTTTAGATCAACTCCCACCCGGATTCAACGAGCTAGTACCCGGCCAACGGAAAGCTGCTAATGCCTTAGATTTCTTTCAATCGCCATTATTTGATTGGCCAACTGGAATCGCAGTAGCACCTTCCAAACCAGGAGAAAATAACGATCTGCAAGATAGTTTGATTACAGATTTAAAAAATCTCAAAGCGCAAAATGGCGATATCTTCGTCTTTGGGGTGAAATTTCCCAAACCTGGTCAACCTCCCAATCCGAGACCTAGCGATCGAGAATTCGGAACTAAGCAGGGAATGCATGATATTCACATGAATCAAGGCAATCCCCCCGGCAGATTCGAGAAAGACAATGGTACCTTTCAAGATGGTGGCCTGATCCTGAAATTCGCTAATCGTTACGTAGGCTTATTTTTACGGTTTCAAACCCAGTGGTTACCAACAGACGATCGAACTGGAAATCGCTTGCCCCAAGCCAAACTTATTCCACCGGGCGGCTCATTAACGGACATTCCTGGTACAGACATTCTTGATAATGAAATACCAGTCATGAACCCAGGAATTTATATTGAGCGGGCATTGGTTAACCCGATCGGTGCTGACCCCGGCAAAGAAATTGTAGTGATTGGTAATGCCTCCACCGCAGACGTCAATATTAGCGACTGGCAGATTGTTGATCCACAAGATGGCGCTGAAATCCTGACCGGCTCCTTGCCTGCTGGCGAGTCTCGCCGCATTATCCTGACTGGAAAAACCGCTAAACTGGGTAACAAAGGGGGCACGATTCGATTAAAAGATGCTACTGGTCAGCAAATTCATGCAGTTAGTTATGCTAAAGCAGATGCGATCGAAGGGCGCTATGTGAGATTTATTACCTAATTTTTATCTCAGATTGACCCTAATGTAGAGGAGTTGGTGGAACAGTTGTCCGATCGAAACAGCTCTGACCTTTATTGGTAGGAGCTGTTTTGATTATTTATTGCGCTGACAAGGCATTTAATGGCGGTGAATATAATAGAGATTGGGTAATTCACGCACACTCTAAAGAATTGCAATATGAATTTAGTTAATCCGTCTAAAAAAATTGACACAAGATCGATCGCTGATGAACGGAAAAGAGCGATCGCCTACAGCATGGATCTACTTATCCCTGGTTTATATATTTGGATAGGCAGCTTTTCTATTCGGTTATTTGGTACCAAACCAGATGATAATCCTTACAAGTATCCTGGCACGTTAAATAGTCGATTTGGAATGGCTTTGGTTCTTCCTGGATACCGCATTTTTACGACTTACAAAAACTCTTATGACCCTCGATAAACACGAACTTGATGGCATTGGGGGATTTAGCGCGAAAGTCTTGCCAGTAGATCAGTTTGAAGAATTAATGGTTAATGCTGGCTACTCGATTTCAGGATCTGCACCAGCCCAAGGTGGACGGCTTAAAATTTGGTGGGTGCATGAAGCTTTTCGGAATGTAGAATCGATCTACATCGCAAATTTCTAAGCAGTAATCCAGTTACTATTACAGTTCAAGCTGCTTTGACAGTAATTGGAAGACGTGAAAAAACAATTTATAGTGATTTGATTGATTTAAGCAAAGTCAACCTGGGAGGAGCCGAGCTGAGTGGAGTCAACCTGAGAAGAGCTGACCTGAGAGGAGCCAACCTGGGTAGTGCCGAACTGAATGGAGTCAACCTGAGAAGAGCTGACCTGAGAGGAGCCAACCTGGGTAGTGCCGAACTGAATGGAGCTGACCTGAGAAAAGTCAACCTAAAAGGAGCCAATCTGGGAGGAGCCAGCGTGAAAGAAAGCACTCTGAGAAGAGCCGAACTTATTGGATCTGCCGTGAAGGGAAGACCCTTCATCCTGAGAGGATCAGATCTCAGTGGAGCCGATCTAATTCCTGAACAAATCGTAACAGCTTGCAACTGGGAACACGCGATATTATCCCCAGAGCAAAAAAATAAATTGAAGCAGTACACAGTTCCAAAATCTGAAGAGCGACCCGAATGCCGCATTTTCAATTCCCAAAACAAATAAGAGGAATGTTATGGAGTAAAGGGTGTCTTAATTTATTTGGAAGCTTTATCCCAACAGCGCAAAATTCTAACAATGGATAAGAACACGAAAACCCCGCACAGAGCGAGGTTTTGAGTGAAGGCAGCACCCAGATTTGAACTGGGGGATGGAGGTTTTGCAGACCTCTGCCTTACCACTTGGCTATGCTGCCGCCAGTTACTCAATATAGCAAACTTTAGCAAAGTTATAAAACTTTTTTGGGGAAGACTGCTAAGAAGCCAGCTTGAGTGATTCCACAAATAGACTGTAAACAAAGCCAATCTTCAGCGCATTTAAACTTTCTAACGCAAAGCGGTCTAACTGCGATACTGATTTCTGTCGGTAAACTAACCAGCTCACCAATTCAGTAACGGTCAACATCACTAAAGCCACAACAATATCTAGTTGAGCCATCTGACCAGTCACAAGCGAGATAGCTGGCCCTAAAAAATTGCCCAACAATAGACAAATCAACCACACC
>JAGVCD010000403.1 GCA_020059425.1 Chamaesiphon sp.
GCCGTGATGGTACTTAGCCTCGACGATCCATTGCCCGACGGCATCTTACCGGAAATCAGCAAAATTCCAGGCATCCGTGACTCTTATACCGTCACCTTGCAAGGTTAAAATCTCCGCTTTTCTATATACATCTACCCTGCATTCGCATGTCTTCCAATAAATGGTGGGAAATCGAAATCAACTGTCATCCGATATTGGAGGAGACTATTTTTTGGCGATTGGAAAACTTCGGCTGCAAGGGGATGGCCACGCATCAACAAAGTGAAGGCTTGATGATTAAAGCTTATATCCCCC
This sequence comes from Chamaesiphon sp., assembly GCA_020059425.1. Next base: position 295 of record JAGVCD010000403.1, read on the forward strand.
AGATTCAAGCTGATTTACCCAAGCTGTCGGCTTTTTTGGCACAGTTTGAGAAAGATGCCAGGCTGATGAAGGTTTCGGTGCCGATGGGCGGCTGTCGGCTGATTGATGAAGAAGACTGGGCAAAAAGCTGGAAAGATCACTGGCAAGCTATGGAAATTGGTAATCGGTTGCTGATCAATCCGGCTTGGTTACCACCACCAGTAACCGATCGCCTCATCATTAAGCTCGAACCTGGTTCAGCCTTCGGTACTGGTACTCATGCTACTACTCAGCTCTGCCTAAAGGCGCTAGAAATGCGGGTAAATCCCAGCCAGACTGGATTAATGATAGGTGATTTGGGTTGTGGTTCAGGCATTTTGGGCGTGGCAGCTTTGATGCTAGGAGCCAAACAGATCTATGCCACGGATACTGATTCGCTGGCAGTGAAAGCCACCAGCGAAAATATGGAATTGAATGGACTGCCGATCGATCAACTCGAAGTAGCCGAGGGCAGTATTGAAATGTTGCTGACTTTAATTCCTCAACCTTTAGATGGTTTTGTCTGCAATATTTTGGCTAATGTAATTATCGATTTAATCCCGCAGATGGGTGAACTAGTGAAGCCGCGTGGCTGGGGGATTTTGAGTGGTATTCTTAGTTCGCAGGTATCTGATGTGGCGCAGCAGCTAGAAAACCACGGCTGGGATTTAGGTTCGGTGTGGCAACAAGAGGGCTGGGCTTGTTTGAATATTAAGCGATCAAAAGAGTAAGAGCTGATAGTTTGATTCGCTACGATGATAAGGCAACTGCAAAATCTGTGTACTGCCTCATTTTAGGTTCATGGAATGCCAGTACAATATCTTCCCGAGGAACACCGGCATTAACTAAGTCGGTAGCGATGCCATCTTCAGTCCAATCTTCTTCGATCCAAAATTTGTGATCACGAATTCTCACATAGACTGTCATACCAGTGATTCGATCGCCTTTTTGCCAACCAAGATTCATCCAGATGTAGTGAGCTTTGGATTCATCTACAATCAGAAATTGCTCAATATCTGAACGGGAATGGAGGTTGCTTAATTCTATGTAGTCAGTCAAAATACGTTTAATTAGTTCAGGGTAATAGGTTAGTTTATCCATTTCACAACCTCCTCTGTGTCAACATTGACAATGATTACTGGCAATTGATGTTTGTTAATAATTAACTGGGCTACGTCTTGAATAAAAAAAGTTTTATAAGCAGTTTCGCTGATTGCCATGTACAGTTTACGTTCTGGAGCTGTTTCTTCTATCAGATAACGGTATATATCGTACTGACCAAGAGCCTCTTTTAAGTCTTGAATTTTTGATGCACCAACAAAGCTTTTAACTTCTACTACTAGTTTTTGACCATCGCGTTCAGCAGCAATGGGTTTTTCAGCACCAATATCAGCATATAGCGTCGTTTTTCTGTACTGAATGATGTAAGGATCATCGGTAATTAACCAACCATCTTTGATGAGAGCATTTTTTACTGAATTGTGGATAATGTCTAGTCTGGGCATAGGCTAAGTATAGCCTAACTTTCATTTCACTGTCTCAGTTTGGGAGGTTAATGAATGAGCCGATCGATCAACTCGAAGTAGCCGAGGGCAGTATTGAAATGTTGCTGACTTTAATTCCCCAACCTTTAGATGGTTTTGTCTGCAATATTTTAGCGAATATAATTATCGATTTAATCCCGCAGATGGGTGAGCTGGTGAAGCCGCCGTCCCTCCTGCAGAATCTGGCATATGATAAAATCAAACAAAGCATAACCTAGACCTCGTAAATGTTTGGAGGCTTTATGACAACAGCTACCGCTTCTACTCTATCGATTGCCGAAGACAGTCCAGAAGACAACAATACTCAGCCATTGCTACTTGATGTTAGGCATACAACTCTGACCGTTACACCAGAGCAATTTGGTCGTCTATGTATTGATAATCCAGACTTACGCCTAGAATTGACCCCACATAGCGAATTGATTGTCATGGCTCCAGCATTTTCTATTAGCAGTGAAAAGAATGGAGATTTGTCTGGGCAAGTTTGGTACTGGAATCGACAAACTGATTTAGGTCGAGCATTCGACTCATCGGGTGGCTATGACTTTATGGCACTCGGCGGTGGGATGCTCTCTCCTGATGCCTCTTGGATTGAAAAATCTCGCATGGAAGGTGTTTCGATCGAACAATTCTGTCCGGTCGTTCCTGATTTTGTAATCGAGCTGAGATCGACCACGGATGCTTTAAAGCCATTGCAGAAGAAAATGAATGAATATCAACGGTTGGGAGTGAGAATGGGTTTACTCATCAATCCCAAAAACAATCAGGTAGAGATATACAGACCAGGACAAGAGCCAGAGGTATTAGAATCTCCTACTTCGATCGATTGCAATGAAGTCATGCCCGGTTTTTTATTGAGTTTGGGCAGAATTTGGTAAGAGAGTAAGGATCAAGGATTAAATAAAATTCATGATTTTTTGAAAAGGTGCTTTGGCCCTGTTCTTACAGAAAATAAATTTTGGATGTTATTCAATCCATGATCCTAAGGAATGATGGACTGTCATGCCAGTGATTCGATCGAACTATTCAAAGTCTTACTAGGTCGCATCGCCGCCATAGTTTTCTCTCCATCTGGATGGTAGTAGCCGCCGAGATCCACAGGTTGTCCCTGAGCCAAAATCAACTCTTCCACAATAGTTGCCTCCTGACTACTCAAAGCCTGCGCCAACTGGGCAAACTTAGCCTTCAACTCCAAGTTTTGATCCTGCGCCGCCAAAGCCTGTGCCCAATACATCGCCAAATAGAAATGACTACCCCGATTATCTAACTCCTGAACCTTCGCAGAGGGTGATTTACCTTGGTCTAAATACTGACCACTAGCCTGATCTAAAGTTGTCGCCAACAACAGGGCATCGGCATTATTGGTCTTCTGACCCACATCCTCTAACGCCACGGCCAAAGCC
>JAGVCD010000405.1 GCA_020059425.1 Chamaesiphon sp.
TGATGCCATTATCTGTGCCACTGGTGCTAAACCGAGCTTTGATCCGACAGGCCCTTATCAAGTGGACTATCTGGGCACCAAAAATTTGGTCAACGCCGCTAAAAGTCAAAGTATCAATAAATTCGTAATTGTCACTTCTCTGTGTGTTTCTAAATTGTTCCATCCACTCAATTTGTTTTGGCTAGTTTTGTACTGGAAACAACAAGGCGAATATTATCTAAAAAATAGCGGTCTTACCTATACGATCGTCAGGCCAGGCGGTTTGAAAAACGAACAAACTGCTGGGCCATTAGTGATGTCCAAAGCTGATACCTTATTTGAGGGCAGTATTCCCCGCCAAAAGGTGGCGGAAGTCTGTGTGGAAGCACTATTTCTAGCGGAGGCGGAGAACAAGGTTGTCGAAATTATTTGTCAATCCACGGCTACTAGTAAAAACTGGGAAGAACTATTTACGAGTGTTTAGAGTAAGGTTTTTGGAACAGCCGCAAAATGTGGCTGGTCTTTTGGTGGCGGTGAGTCTGGCCGGAATAAGCTTGGTCTTTTTGGGTAATTTGCTTACCTCCGAACCGGAGCAGCCGGTCAAAGACCCCTTGTTTCGTTATGCCAATGCCTCGTTGGTGATGCAGGATGGTGATCCTTACCTGCGGACTTTGATGCGGATGATTTCGGCTAGTGAATCGAACGATCGCCAGCCTTATTCCTTGATCTATGGTGGTGGTCGAGCCAAAAATCTAGAGAAACACCCTAATGTTTGTGCCAATATTAAAGCTGGTCCTAATACTGGCAATTGCAGTACCGCAGCTGGTCGGTATCAGATGTTGAATACTACCTGGGCAGAAAAAGCCCGTCGTTACAAGGCTGAGGAAAGAGGCTGGCCATGGGATCGTCACTACAGTTTTTCTCCTTTACAACAGGATCTGGTGATGTACAAATGGCTCAATGATCCTAAAGCTTGGGGAATGGATCTGGCGGCTGAGCTACGTAAAGGTAATGTCGAAACCGTCCGCAAGCGTCTATCTCGTACCTGGACTAGTTTGGGCTACGGCATCGAGAATAATGCCGTGACTCCGCAGCTGGCTAGTATTTACCAAAAAATACTCAAAGAAGAACTGGCTAAGAAGTCCAACTAGATGAAGCCAATGGTGCGGTAGTGGTTGAAACCATTGCTGCTACCAGTTGTTCTGGCACCACTGCAAATGGTAAGTGGTGAATATCCGATTGTGGTTGACAGGCGATCGCAGCGGCTTGTTGCAGTTCGGCGAGGGTAACTTGGGCTAGTCCTAAATCAGTCAGGGTGCTGGGTAAACCAATTTGTTGATAAAAGTCTAGGAGCTGGTGGCGGGTGGTGGCGGCGAGTTTATTGCCACCGATCATTTCTTCAAGGCGTAGTTGGACGAGAATCCCAAAGGCTACTTTTTCACCATGCAGAGCGTTGTGACAGGCGGGTAGGTGGGTGAGTCCATTATGCACAGCGTGAGCTGCGACGGTGCGACATTGGGCGCCACCTAAGCCGCCGATTACTCCAGCGAGTAAGACGGTGGCATCGACCACTTCTTGCCAGTCGGCACCGCCAATGTTGGCGATCGCTGCGGCAGATTTTTGGAAAAGTAGATCGCGCAAGACACGGGCTTGTTGGACTGCGGCGATTAAGAGGGTGCGATCGGAGTCGCCGCTGCTCACGCTGGCTTCGTACCATTTAGCGATCGCATCTCCAATGCCTGCTGTCAGAGTGCGCGGCGGGGCGGTAGCAATGATGTCGTAGTCTAAGACTAATAAGTCGGGACAATGGGTCAAGCCGATATCGTATAAGAAGGCACCCTCGGGCGTATAGATATTGGAGAGTGCTGTCCAGGCGGCACAGGTGGCGGCAGTGGTTGGAATGGTAACGATCGGTAGTTGGCTGCGGTGGGCAACTAGTTTGGCCATGTCTAAGCATTTGCCGCCGCCGATGCCAATGATCAGGTCAGCTTGATGGAGTGCGATCGACTGTTCTAATCGGTGAAGAGTTATTTCGCAGCAGTCCGGGGCATAGTTCTCTTTTTGGATGTTTAGATTAGTTACTTGCCACAGTTGGGCTAATGGAGCTAATGCCAGACTTTGTTGGCCACCAATGACGAGTGGCCGTTGGCCTAGCTGATTGATGTGGGGAATAGCGGCGACTAATGCTTGGGAGCCTCGGCATACTTGTCTAGGAGCCACCATTAAATTTGTAATCTGCTCAGTCATGATTTTAGACAGCTGGAATCTATACCTAGACTCTAATTATATGGTCGATCGTATTGTTTGGGTCAAGGCTTGTACATCTATTGAGTCGAGTAGGGTTTGATTTGATGATAATTAAAAAATCAATATAAATTGCAGCACACTTTGCCAGAAAAGCTTGTTTGTTGGTCAAGTAGAATAAGAATTGAGAAATTTACAATAATTTATATTAAAAGGAAAATTCCTTACTTTTTCTTACTGCAATCCTAATTATTGTAGGAGTAAGATCGAACTATGTATGACTAATCAAAATTCATTAAGAACAACTTTTTTTATTAAAAGGTTTTGGTATTTTGGGGAATTATAAACTCCCACTTCAAACCAAAACAGGTTTTTGATGATAATGCTCTCAAACCTTATTTTCTTGGTTATTTGACAATGACTAATGCACCTACCCCAGAAGAGTATATCTATAATTACGAATCCTTTACCAACATAGATCCTAGTCTGCGATATCCGATGGCTGGATCTGTTCCTTTTGCAGATAACTCGCTAACTAAAGGGAAATGGACTAGAGATGTAGTGTCGCTATTGCTGAGAGTTCAATCTAATCAGGCGATGCATGATATTGCTGTTAATAAAAAATTCTTCTCCTCTATCAAAAAACTTTTTTGGTACATAAGATTTTACATGCTGTTAGAAAATCCTAAAAATATGGATTGGATTAAACCTATCTATAAGGGTGTACTTTGGATTTATCAAAAAGTATTAATGAGGACTCCAAAGTCAGAGAATATTACCTATGACGTGGAGAATATTAATCCTAATAGGGCTAAAATAGTAGAAGCAAGAATAGTTTCTATGGTTAGAGATGCTCAAAAACAAGCATCTTCTGCAAACGTTGGATCTAAGATCGAAGACTATCAAGACTTGTTTCAGATCATTTATTTACCGGATATTGCTAATCA
>JAGVCD010000377.1 GCA_020059425.1 Chamaesiphon sp.
AACACGAGCTATCATGATCTACACTGCCTATAAAATTGATAATTAAGATAAAAATTGATGATGCTGTATCAACTAATCAATGAATTTCTTCCTGATATAGTCAGTCTAAAATGATAGAAAGATTAGTTACAGCAAGAATAATAATTCAAGGTGTTATATGCTGACCAAAATCTTGCAAGAATAGATAACAAGGTATCTATTTCAAAAGTCAATGAGAAAATGGTCGTTTTCAGTAAAAGCATCATATAAAAAATAACCACAGAAGTCAGTAAGAAAAAGTATGGTTTTAATTGATTTCTGGAAAACGGTATATTCTAAGGCTATAACTATTCTATTAGAATATCTTGATATCAGAATAGAGTTGACATCTGCTGAAGATTAGAATATTTTTCGGAAGAATTGGCCAGACAGGTGGCGGGTGCGATCGATAGACTAAGAACAAATTTGGTAGTTACCATGAAAAATATCTATTTATTGCTGTCATTGCTGGGCACAGTTATTCCATGCTATTTCTTGGGTTTTTTCTTTTTGCAACAGGGCTTAGATATTTGGGGTTTCTTGTCGGCACCTTTTGCTAGCAATGCTTCAAGTGCTTTCACCGCAGACTTGCTAATTTCGGCAGGAGTGTTTGGGGTGTGGGTATTTAGTCAAAAAGATGTCGATAAACCTTGGTTGTACATCTTACTCATGCTCGCTGTTGGTCTTTCCTGCGCTTTGCCATTCTTTCTATATCAACGCGAAAAATTTCTTGAAAAAACTAGCGGGATTAGAGCATGAAAAATTCATCAATTCCCCAGGGCTGGAGTTTAGTAGCTTGGTTAACCCTCTCTCTAGCAGTAATGTTAGGTGCGATCGCCATCGTGCATGGCACTGATGAATCCAGCTGGCGGATAGCAATCCGAGCTACCGCCCGGACTTCAGTGCTGTTATTTTTGGTCACTTTTGTAGCCACAGCAGTGCGCAAACTTTGGCCGGGAAAACTGACTAATTGGTTACAACAAAACCGCCGCTATTTAGGCGTTTCTTTTGCGGTGTCTCATAGCTGTCATGCTTTAACCATTATGGGTTTAGCGATCGCTACGCCTAATGGCATCCATGCCGATCATGGCGGTTTATTGGGCTATACATTCATCGGCTTGATGACTATTACCTCATTCGATCGACCAGCTCAACTTCTCGGCCATCGATCCTGGAAGATTCTACATGGCACCGGCTCTTACTATTTATGGATAGCTTTTGCCTTAACTTTCAGCAAAAGAATCGTAGAAAATCCTGGTTTCTACGTTCCCATCACAGTTGCCTTAGTCATAGTACTGCTATTGAAACTGGGAGCTTATTGGTATCAACCCCCATCGATCGATAAATTGTAATTGATGGTTTATAGTCATAAAACTGCTTGAGTTATAAACCACTCCACGGTAGCAGAAAGCGTGTGCGCACCAAATTCATCATGTAGCTCAACGACAATGCTAATGATGGCTCGTCCCTTGGTGGCCAGGTCGGTACGCAGTTGATCGATCGCCTCAATGGGCGTAGAAACAGTAGAAGTAACAGCACCATTAGCTGGCTTCCGAAACTTGGATTCTAGACGACGGACGACGGGGATAAAACCAGCATTAGAGCCAAATTCCCGCATTAAAAACTCACCGCTGGAAGCTTCAGCCAGGGCAAGCTGGGCGCTAGCGTGGACGGTGCCCAAATGGTTGAGGTATCGATCGGCAGCTGGGAGCTGGAGCAGCTGAGCTGAGTCAGCAGCTACTTGGATACCGAGAAAGTTGTTGAAAGGAAGTTCGGTAATGCTAAATTTCATAAAGAATAATCATGGAAAATTTGAGTAATATAAATTTGTTTTTCGGATCGAGAATAAGTTTATCTAGCTACCATATCGCGAATCCTGAGATTATATTTAAATTTATTTTTTCATTGAGATCTAGACATATTTTTTATCATTTTACATGTATATTCTGGGCAGATGCTGGATATAAATCTTTATTTCGAATTCTGAAATGTTTTAATGAAAGTCCTGAGCTGAAAAAGTTTTTTATCCGACTTTGTGGCTCAGCTTCTCACGAATTTAATATCGATCGACTAACACAGTATCCAGTTTCATACCTTGTCCTCTTCCATTAACTAGAGTATTGGGAGCAAATTGAAAAATATGCATACCTCTCTCACCCTGATTGAATTATTTGACCTAAAATCAACAGCAGTGAAGCATAATAAACAAGCTGATCATTCTAAAATTCAGTTATGAGCGACCTTACCGCTGCGGCCTGGGAACAAAAATACCAAGAAAATCAAGATCGCTGGCATTTAGGCTGTCCAGCTCCACCATTTATTAATCTCTTAGCCTCAGCACTAGCTCCACCACCAGGAAAAATAGCTGTATTAGGTTGTGGCAAAGGCCAAGATGCCCTATTGTTCTCTAGCGCAGGATTTGAGGTGATAGGGTTTGATTTTGCCCCCAGTGCGATCGATCATGCTACCAATTTGGCTCAAGCACGAGCGCTAAATGCTCAGTTTTTACAGCGTGATATTTTTGACTTAGCCACTGAGTTCTCCCATGGCTTTGACTACATCCTCGAACACACCTGTTTTTGTGCGATCGATCCCACCTTACGATCGTCATATGTACAACTGGTCCAAAAACTTTTACGCCCGCAGGGTCAATTAATTGCGCTGTTTTATACTCATCAACGCTTGGGTGGTCCACCATTTGGCATTAAACCCTCCGAAATTTTAGATTTTTTCTCACTCCATTTTGAGGTAATTTCTTTTCAGCCTGCCAAAGATTCGATCGATCGCAACAAGGGAGAGGAGCATTTAGCAATTTTTCAGGTAAAGTCAAAATGATAGACAAATAGACATTCTTCAGAACTTTCCGACATGCTTCACCTAGGTGATTATTCAGGAAAATAGCAAAATCCAGCCTGATAACTATCATAAAGAGTCATTAAGTAGCTACCCCGATCGTCTATTAGTTTACGAGGTCGTTGCACAGAATTAAGCTATCAAGCTGCAACCAACACTATTGGCAGCGACCGCAGTTGCCCAACGCCGATAAAAATCTTTTTTCGACTCATTTTTAGGAGATTCATAAACGCTAAAGCCCTTACTAGTCAAAGATTTGTATTTCTGTCCAGTAAAATCTTCCCAAAATTTAATTATTTTGGGTAACTGATTTGATAAATTACCGCCATGGCAATACCATGGAACACAAAATATTGGGGAAATGGGCAGTTCAAAGTATTCTTCTAGTTCTGAAAAACTACCCCGACGAAACATATCGATCGCTTTTTCAAAATCCAATAAATCTGACAAGCTAGTAGGAATAAGTCTAGCCCGAGTCACCTCATTCCCCAGTTGAATTGGAGCAGAATTCAAATTCAACAATCTAATTAGAGTGATAGTCGCTGAACAGCCATAACAGACGTTATTTTCCCAAGTGCCAAACGTAATAAAATCCAGTTGAAAATTCTGGATTAACTTGTAGGTCATTAGCCCATCAATCATGGCTTTAATAGCAACAGCCGGGTCATTAGCGCAAAGTGTTCTGATCGTAGCCATCTTCACTATCTAATGTAAACAAATGGTGCATTGGCTCCATCTGCCCAATATTAACTACCACACCTGCAGCTCGTCCACCTAAAATAGTAATTTGGCTGAATTCCATCAATATCTTGATACGATTACTCCGCAATAGGTCATCCACCTGGCCTCACCAAAACTTCATCTATCTCTTGTTCAAGTTATCTTTAAAACATGCCTAAAATACCTATAAAAAACGCCGAGAGCTTTTCTCAGACTAATGTAAGAATCAAAACAGAGAATTAGGAGCCTAGACGTTCGATCGCCGCCAAAGACTTCCGATAATTAGCTACTTGTCCCTGTCGATTAAATATATCAGCGGCTTTTTTCCAGTCTAATAGTGCTCCTGCTTTGTCGCCCAAAACTGACTTCACAAATCCTCGATTATGGTAGGCATAAGAAAAGCTCGGATTGATAGCAATAGCGCGAGTGTAATCTTCGATTGCCGCTTCCCGATTGCCTAATTCAAACTTAGCAATACCCCGGTTGTAATACGACTGAAAATCATTGGGGTAGAGGGCGATCGCCCGACTATAATCCTCAATGGCCTCTTTCCTATTACCTAATCCAGAATTAGTATGGGCTCGATTATAGAAAGATTGAGCGTCCTTAGGATTGAGAGCAATAGCTCGATTGTAGTCTTGGATAGCTCCCCGAGCATCTCCAAACAAAGACTTGACATTGCCCCGATTGCGATAGGCTGGTGCTAGTTGCGGATCAATTTGCAAGGCGCGGTTCCAGTCATTCTGAGCTTTTTGCAAATTCCCCAATCGCGCCTCCATAATGGCTCTATTATGGTAAGCAAAAGCATAGTTTGGATTAATATTAATAGCCCGATTCCAGTCACTAATCGCTCCTTGTTTGTCGCCCACCTCCGACTTGGCACTAGCTCGATTATTGTAGGCTTGGTCATCTTTCGGATTTAAGGCAATAGCCTTGTTATAATCTTTGATTGCTCCTTTTTCATCGCCAATCTCAGACTTAGAAAATCCCCGATTGTGGTAGGCATTCGCAAAATTAGGATTGAGAGCAATAGCCCGACTGTAATCTGTAATTGCTCCCTTATTATCTCCTAAATGAGCCTTTGCTAACCCCCGTCCATAGTAGGGTCGAGAATTCTTAGCATTGAGGGCGATGGCTTGATTCATATCGGTCACTACACCTCGATAGTTACCTTGACGTTCTTTTTGAACACCACTAGCAATTAAGTCATCGATCGGCTTGGGCTTGGCGACAATCGCCACTGGCTCATAACCACTTAATCCAGCTGTACTAGCTAATTTTGTAAAAGTATTTACTGTAATGCCCAAATTAAATCCAGTCTTAATGCGCACATCAGCATTGACCGTGTCTCTCAATTTGGTATCAATATCGCCCTGACCGTGAATAGCAATTAATTCACCTTGATCGCTCCAAACCGGCCCGCCACTATATCCGGGCAAAGTACTATTATTGTAAATTAGCGAATAGCCTTTTTCTTGCTGCTTGGTACCATTGCTCACTACATCGCCCTTGACAAAAGCAAAGACAGATTTAGCAATGACTGTCGAGACCGGAAATCCAGAAACATAGACAGTTTCACCAGCTTCAACCTGATCAGAATTACGGATTGTTTTGGCAACCGGATAGTTTTTGCTGCTGGTAAAGTTAACCACGGCTAGGTCGATTTGATTGGGAAAAACACTTACCTTGGTCACCCGATAGCTAATATCGTCTGGGGCAACCACTTCGCAACCACTTTCACTGACCACATGAGCTGCCGTTAAAACAGTGTAGTCATTACCATTCTTTTGGATAATTACGCCAGAACCTTTGTTGCATCCCTCAATTTGAACGGTACGTTGTTTGGCAATTCTTTGAACTTCTACTGGTGATAAAGCTGATGCCGGTGTGACATGACCAACTAGGGCAGTAGTACCCAAGAGAGCTGTTGGCAACAGGTTATTTTTCATCTTGATCACAATAGATAGTCCGAGGAAATAGAGAACCGATATAGCAGTAACGTAGTGGATAACAATATTATGCTTGATTCATGTATTTCATGAAACATATTTTAGCATCATCCAAACATTTAGGGTAAAGTCACTACAGTGATACTACAATCTTGCCAAAATGAGTGCCGCTTTGCAGGTATTGATATGCTTCTGGGACTGCTTTGAAATCAAAGACTCGATCGATCACTGGTCGCAATTTATGTAGATCGATCGCCCGATTCATTTCTGTAAACATATCTCGACTACCAACATAAATGCCATTGATATCAATGCTTTTGCGCAGAATTTGGGCATGATTTACTGCGCCAGCGCCAGCCAAAACTCCAATTAAGCTAATGCGGCCACCGACCCGCACCGATCGCAAAGATTTTTCCAATGTCCCGGCTCCACCTACTTCAATAACTTGATCTACTCCCTGATGATGAGTGATTTCAAACACCTGCTTTTCCCAATCCGGGAAATGGTGATAATTGATCGTCAAATCAGCACCAAGCGCGAGGGCTTGAGCTAATTTCTGTTCACTACTGGAAGTGATAATCACTTTAGCGCCTAGCATTTTAGCAAACTGTAAAGCAAAAATTGATACGCCGCCAGTGCCGAGCAACAAGACTTTTTCACCAGCTCGAAGACCACCTCGGACAACTAGCGCCTGCCAGGCGGTGACTGCGGCACAGGGTAGGGTAGCACCTTCGATATAGGTCAAATGCTGGGGTAAGATGACCACTCCGGCTTGGTTAAGCACCACATATTCGGACAAGAGGCCATCGATCGATCCACCGAGTGCCGATTTAGTTTTTTGCTGAGTGAGTCGTCCTTCTTGCCAATCTTGAAAAAAACAACCAGCC
>JAGVCD010000105.1 GCA_020059425.1 Chamaesiphon sp.
TACCTTGGCTATGAGCTAATTGGCTCAGCATTAGCAAAAATCTGGCGAGGCCGAAGATAAAGGTAGACGATCGCACCCACCAGTGGGAGAAAAGAGAGCCACCATAGCCAAGGCTCCCCGCCTCTTCTACTCAGATCTTCTTTAGCTAGAATTGGAAACAGTGACGATAGCATCAAAAAGTCTAAACTCATTACATGAATAAAGCGTTGGGTTAGCCATGAATGCACGAAATCTGGCCAGTTGCCTTGAGTAAATCCATAGGAGAGTAGTCCGATCGCTCCCAGTCCGATCGCCACCACTAACCAACGATTATCCAGAAATTTCAGCAGTGGCGTTGCCATTACTGTCACATTTTCACTAGGCTGGCGGAGTCCTAGATAGGGCAAAATAGCAAAAGCACCCACAGCAAAAGAGGCCGCATTGAAAAATCCAGGCTTGAACTTTTGGTCGGAGCCGTCAAACAGCATCACAGCGGCATAAATCATTGGCCATAGCCCCATCAAGTTAAACAAAGCAATAGTCAATGGATTGATTCCTGTCCATTGACCAGTGGAAAGATTAATAATTAGCTGCCATGTTTCCGGGCTATCTGGTGGGGCTAGTAGAAATGCATAACCTGTGAATAGTAGCCAGATCAACCAGAAAACCATAGTGATAAATCTCCGAAAAACGATGATAAAAAATCAAGAGCTGAGTTTGAGTCGCTCCTTAGTTTAGACTAACGGAGAATCAAGTAATTATAATGAAAATCAATCCAGATCTATAGTCACAATTTCTTTGTCCAGATGATGCCGTAATTACATACACCACCAATACCAACATGGTTAAGATGCTGGCATGGAAAAAAATATTGCTGGATCAAGTTTTAGACGTGAATACTGCTCATTAGTATTTCTAGTGGTATACCAGGGATAATTTCATTACGTCGCTGCCATAGCAAATCTTTTAATATTGCGATCGGGCTATCGGCATCGGTCTCACCCATAATTGGATTGTAGCGAATTTGGGATAACTTCCACGCCAAGAAAACTTGTTCAATGTGTTTTTTGACAAGTGTTGTTTTGTCATAGGTTTCATCCCACAAGCCGATCACGGCATATTCAACATCACCCACATCCTCATACTGTTTATAGTTCAGCCAGGAATGAATAAAAGAGCTATGGTAAATCACATAGATACAGAGTGCTTTCAGGTCATCAATACTGGCAATTTCTAGCGTACCGTAATGTTCATCCAAGATGGAATGTTGTACTAAATCTGCGGACATTGCGGCGATTTCAGGCCATAGCCGTTGGATCTCGGAGCCTTGTTTGGCAAAGAATTCCGTCACATATCCAGTAATGACTTCCCAAACAGCTATAGAAGCGCGATCAAAAAAGTTATTAACAACTTCATCAGGCATTGTATGCAGCTGAGGATGCCACTGATGATAATTCAATGTTTTGATTTTGGCATAAATCAACGCCTCTACTTCATCAGTATATAGGGCGGAATTTTGGGGGAGAATTCCTTCAGACCCAAAAATATCTGATGCACCTAATTTATTGATATATAACAACCCGGTAAAATGGGGTTCCAATAATAGTTTAATCGGATTGTTTACAATATTACGGTAATAGGACATGGCATATTGCTCAACATTTAAGTGAGCTTGTCCTAAGTGATATTGAGTTTCTTGAAACACAATCTCTGCACAACGAAATAACTGCTTAGCCCATTCCCATTCTTGACGAGCGTCGATCGGAGACTTAAGGCTTTTGACACCCGGTACTAGTTCGTATTCGATCGAATGAATCTGCAAAGATTTCTCTTGTAGTATAAACCGGGCTTCAATGACATGAGGGAAGATGGTGCCAGGCTTGTCGAACTTGAAATTATATTCCCTAATGTCGTAACAAATAACATATTGCCAAGGTTGATTTTCCACCCGCTTCATTTGACCCGGATTAAAGCCATTGAGTCGCCGCTCCACAAAAAATTCATCACTAAACTTATCCGGACGACAGCGCGTAAAGTTCGCTGGCATGGCAAACGGTGATTGTAACCTTTGCACAAGAGTAGTGACCCCCACAATTCCGAGTAATTCTAGCGGTCCAGCCGGGGCGGTCGGAATTTTGGCCAAGCCACCATTAACGAGCAAGCGTGGTGGAGGCTGCACGCTGGGCGGTAGAGGTAATCCAGCATCAAAACGTGGAATATCTTGACCAGCAATACCAAAGTACTTAAATAAATCTTTGGGTTGAGGCTGTGGTTTGTCGGAATCTGAAGGCATGATTTTTCCTGCCAGAAATATATGCTACTGGGTTAGCAGTAATCTAGATCAGTCTCAGGTCATTTGTCAGTAAGAAAAAGTCAGTAATTTTAGTTAAGTCATATTAACGAATATGACGGTTGCACTCTATCACTCGCCGATGCTGCTGCTGGATTGCCTTATAATATGCCCATAGTCCAATAACATGCGTGGGAAAATGACGGGACAAGAGGCTCTCATAATCATCGACCACTTGCTCAAACAAAATCAACAAAACACACTTAGGGATATCCAATCAGACATTGTTTTGCAAGTCTTAGAAGGAGATTCCTACCCAACCATTGGGGGCAAATTAGGTTACGATGCTGACTATGTTAAACAGATTGCTGCCAGCATCTGGCAATTGCTCTCAGATGTATTGGGAGTCAAGGTTGTTAAGAGTAATCTACAATCCATTTTGCAGCGTTACCAAACATCTCTCACCAAGACAAATTGGGGGGAAGCGATCGATGTCTCCTACTTTTATGGTCGGCACGATACTTTACAGACCCTACAGAATTGGTTGACAGACAGCCACTGTCGCCTGGTGGGGATTTTTGGCTGGGGAGGGATTGGTAAAACAGCCTTATCCGTAAAACTGGCTCAGCAACTAGAATCCGAGTTTGAATATGTAGTGTGGCGTAGTTTACGTAACGCCCCTACTCCCAAAAATCTACTCGATGAGATTCTACCAATTTTGACGGGCTCGGAAGCGCAAGAAAGTTCGATCGCCTCCTTAATGCAACAGCTACGTCAGAAGCGCTGCTTACTAGTTTTAGATAACGTTGAATCGATTTTGCGATCTGGCCATCAAAACGGCTGTTGTCTGGAGGGTTATGAAGAATATCTCCAAATTTTTGATCGCATTAGTGATGAAAGCCATCAGAGTTGCTTGGTGATTACCAGCCGGGAAAAACCTAGCGGCATGGCTCTACGGGAAGGTCATAATCTTCCCGTTCGGTCATTGCAATTAACTGGTCTACCCAGCCTGGATGCCCAAGCTATTTTGACAGATAAAGGAATTAGCGCTCCCCTGGCCGACCAAGAAAATCTGATTAAGTATGTTGACGGTAATCCCTTAGCCCTTAAGTTAGTGGCAACTAACATTCAAAATCTTTTCAACGGCGATATTCGAGAGTTTTTGGCCGAAGGTAAGGCGGTGTTTAGCAACCTGTGGGATTTATTAGATCAGCAGTTCGATCGGCTCTCCATCTTGCAACAACAGATCATGTATTGGTTAGCGATCAATCGAGAAGGAGCCACCCCGACAAAATTACAATCTGAATTATTTCCCTCAGCACCGCTCCCCCAAATTCTAGAATCTCTAGAAACATTGCACGATAGGTCACTACTGGAAACGACCAAACAGGGTCTAACCCAACAGCCCGTGATCATGGAATATGTTACTGACCGGTTTGTAAGAAAAATCGAGCAGGAAATTATTAATAGCGAACTCCATTTATTTAAAACCCATGCTTGCATCGAGGCTCAAACCCAAGATTATCTCCGCGATGCCCAAATTCAGTTAATCTTACAGCCTCTCGCCGATCAATTATCAGCTCATTTTGGCACCCCCCAAAAACTCCAAAAGCAACTGGCTGGGATTCTAATAAATTTGCGCCACGAAGTTCCCACTAGCAACGGTTATGCCTGTGGTAATCTGCTGAATTTATTGTGTTATCTAAAAACTGATCTGCAAGGCTTTGATTTTTCGGGCATGGAAATCCGCCAAGCCTACTTGATCAATGCTGTGTTACATAATGTTGATTTTACCGATAGCCGTCTTACTCAAACCGTTTTTGCAGAAACCTTTGGCGGCATCATCGGCATCACCTATAGTCCAGATGGCAAGTATATCGCCACCAGTGATACCAAAGGCGATATTCAGATTTGGAATGCTACTACCCTCACCAAAGTCTCTAATTGCCGAGGACATTTACATTGGGCTTGGGCAATTGACTTTAGCCCCAACGGACAATACTTCGTCAGTGCTGGTGACGACTACAACTATCGAGTCAAGTTGTGGGATGTAGTTACCGGCGAATGTTTATACATATACACGGGTCACAACTTACCAGTTAACGCCGCAATTTTCAGCCCAGATGGTAATACCATTGCCAGTTCTTCCGAAGATAGCACTATTCGACTGTGGCGAGTTTTACCAGGACAGTCAAACCCCGAAATACTTACTTTAGTTGGCCACGATCGTCGAGTATGGTCGATCGCTTTCAGTCCCGATGGGCGTACTTTGGTGAGCGGTGGCGAAGATTGTACTATCAGGGTGTGGGATGTCGCCACCGGAGTATGTTTAGCGACATGGAAAGCCCATGACGACTGGGTGCGCTCAGTAGCTTTTAATCCTGATGGTAAATCGATCGCTACCGGTAGTTATGATCGCCTGATCAAGATTTGGGATATCGATACTAGTGAATGTTTGCAAACTTTGAGCGGACACCAACGGATGATCAGCAAAGTTGTTTTTAGTCCAGATGGTCAGCAACTAGCTAGTAGTAGCTTCGATCAAACCATCAAACTGTGGGAGATGAGTTCTGGCGAATGTGTCCAAACTTTTTTGGGACATCGCAGTCCGATTTGGACAGTAGCATTTCATCCCAATGGCCAGCAACTAGCTAGTGGTAGTGACGACCATACTACTAAAATCTGGAATTTAGAACTAGGACGTTGCATCAACACCATCATCGGATACACCGACGCGGTTTCTTCTCTGTCACTAAGTTGTGATGGTAGATACCTAGCTGCTGGATACGAAAACAAGACTGTCAAAGTGTGGGACGTAGATAGTGGAAAGGTGACTGAAATTTTCCAGGATCATACCAATCGCGTCTGGTCGGTCAAATTTAGCCCTCAGGGTAATTTATTAGCGAGCGCTAGTTCAGATCAAACTATCAAATTATATGATTGGCCATCAGGTACATACCGCCAAACCCTGCGCGGACACAACAGTTGGGTATGGTCATTGTCCTTTAGTCCGGATGGCCAAGCACTAGCTAGTAGTAGTTATGACCAAACCATAAAAATCTGGGATGTTACTACAGGAGAATGTCTGCGAACTATTCAAGAGCATAGTGGTGCGGTGGTATTTGTGGTTTTTAGTCCCAATGGTCAACTGCTAGCCAGTAGTGACACCAATGGTATTATCAAAATATGCTGCCCTAATACTAGCCAGTGTTACCATAGTCTCCAAGAACATACCAATAGCGTATGGTCAGTAGCTTTTAGCTCCGATAGTCAGTGGTTAATTAGTACCAGCTATGATTGCACTATTAAACTCTGGTCAGTGGCCACCGGAAAATGTTTAAAAACTTTTTCTGACCATCGAGGATGGGTTATCCGCGCCCAATTTAGTCCTGACGATCGATTCATTATTAGCGGGGGTATGGATGGAACTCTCAAAGTATGGGATATACAAAGTGGCCAGTGTTTACAAACTTTTACTGGTCACAGTGGTTTAATTTATGCGATTGAAGTCGCGGCTATTCAGCTACCCAACATGGATTTCCCCAAGTTGGTGGCCTTCAGCGGTGGGGTAGATGAAAAAATCAAAGTTTGGGATCTAGAAACTGCTGAATGTTTGGCTACCTGGCAGTCCTTGCGCCCCTATGAAGGGATGAAAATTGACAGAATCAAAGGTATAACTAAAGCCCAGCAATCAACTTTACAAGCTTTGGGTGGTGTAATTAATAGTGAAAGACCAGATATAAAAACGATAAAGGCCAAGATTTCAGTTACTACCTATTTACTTGTTTTCAAAGCGATGTTTTGGGGGAAATCTCGTACTTAGTAACACCAGAGATAAAGCGTTTTTTCGTGTCAAAAAACACTGCAATGTAAATATATTCTAGTTTCATAGGAAACAAGGCTTAGTAGTCAGACGATAGACTAACTTAATCAATTTGTCAGTAAGAAAAAGTCAGTAATTTTCGTCTGAAAATATTAACAAATATGACTTTGTTTATATCTTACAAATTCGACTACTGGATTGTTTTATAATGGTTATGACCTGATGTACTAAATGTGGGAAAATGACAGCACAAGAAGCTCTTGTAATCATCAACCACTTACTTGAGCAAAACAAAAAATCAACACTAAAAGACATTCAATCAGATATTGTGCTACAAGTCTGGGCAGGAAATTCCTATCAAACGATCGGCAGTGAATTAGGTTACGACGCGGACTATATTAAACAAATTGCTGCTAATTTGTGGCACACTCTCTCGAATATATTGAACGTAAAGGTTGCTAAAAGTAATCTGAAATCTATCCTCCAGCGCTATCAGACATCCCTGACCAGAACGAATTGGGGAGAGGCGATCGATGTTTCCTACTTCTATGGTCGGCACAATACATTACAGACTTTGCAAAGTTGGCTAGTAAATAGTCATTGTCGGATGGTCGGTATTTTTGGATGGGGAGGGATTGGCAAAACAGCGCTGTCCGTAAAACTGGCTCAGCAACTGGAGTCCCAGTTCGAATATGTAGTGTGGCGTAGTTTGCGCAATGCCCCCACGCCTAGCAACTTGCTCAATGAAATTTTGCCGATTTTAACCGGCTCAGAGGTGCAGGAGAGTTCGATCGCTCTGTTAATGGAACAGTTACGCCAGAAACGCTGCTTACTGGTTTTAGATAATGTCGAATCGATCTTGCAATCCGGTCATCAAAACGGCTGCTGCTTAGAAGGTTACGAAGAATATGTCCAAATGTTTGAAAGAATTAGCGACGAGAAACACCAAAGCTGTCTGCTGATTACCAGCCGTGAAAAACCGAATGGTATGACCATGCGAGAAGGTCAAGATCTCCCAGTGCGTTCATTGCAGTTGGTTGGCCTATCAACCGCTGAAGCTCAAGGCATTCTGAGTGACAAGGGTCTGACCGCTCCTCTACCAGAGCAAGAAAAAATCATTAGATATGTTGACGGTAATCCTCTAGCCCTCAAATTAGTAGCGACTAACATTCAAAATATTTTCAACGGCGATATTCGAGAGTTTTTAGCCCAAGGAAAGGCGGTGTTTAGCAGCCTTTGGGATTTATTAGATCAACAGTTCGATCGACTCTCCATTTTGCAACAACAGGTCATGTATTGGTTGGCCATTAACCGAGAAGGTGTCACCCCCAAACGGTTACAAGCCGAATTATTTCCATCAGCCTTACTGCCCCAAATATTAGAATCACTAGAAACACTGCGCGATCGGTCTTTGATTGAAACAACCGAGCAGGGATTGACGCAACAACCCGTCATCATGGAATATGTCACCGACAGGTTTATTAAGCAAATCGAAAGTGAAATTATTAGCGGTAAGCTGAATCTGTTTAAAACCCATGCCCTGATTGAGGCTCAAACCCAAGATTATCTCCGGGATGCCCAAATCCAATCCATTTTGCAGCCCATTATTGACCAATTGTCAGCTCACTTTGCCACGACCAAACAACTCGAAGAACACTTAGTTCAAACTTTATCGACCTTACGCCATCAGAGCAAAACTGGCTATGCCGGGGGAAATCTACTTAATCTTTTTGTACATTTAAAAACCAACCTAGAAGGTTTCGATTTCTCTGGAGTAGATATTCGTCAAGCCTATCTCCTCAAAGCTACGTTACACGATGTTGATTTTACTGGTAGCCAGTTTAGTCAAACAGTCTTTGCAGAAATCTTTGCCGGTATAGTAGGACTATCCTACAGTCCTGATGGTAAGTATCTGGCCACCAGTGATACGAAAGGCGATATCCACATTCGTGATGCTGACACCCTAGACAAAGTTTCTCTTTGCAGAGGACACCTGAACTGGGCTTTCACAGCTAATTTTAGCCCGAATGGGCAGCAATTGGTGAGTGCTAGTGATGATAGTCGGGTTAAGTTGTGGGATGTAGTGACAGGCGAATGTTTGTATACTTATTTAGGTCATACCTTATCAGTTAGCGTGGCTGCCTTTAGCCCCAATGGCAAAACTATTGCGAGTGCTGCTGAAGATAGCACCATTCGACTATGGCGAGTTTCCCCTGGTAGATTAAGTCCTGAAATTCAGACTCTGCTTGGCCATCAGGGCCGAATATGGTCGATTGCCTTCAGTCCGGACGGTCTTACCTTAGTAAGCGGTGGCGAAGATTGTACCCTGCGGTTGTGGAATATTGAAACTGGAGAATGTTTGGCAATTTGGACAGCCCATGAGGATTGGATCCGTTCTGTGGCATTTAGCCCAGACGGACAATCGATCGCGACCGGTGGCCACGATAGCCTCATCAAGATCTGGGATATTACCACTAAAAAATGCTTAAAGATTTTTTCAGGACATCAAAAAATTATCACCAAAGTTACTTTCAGTTCAGATGGTCGGCAATTAGCTAGTAGTAGCTATGATAAAACTATCAAGTTATGGGATACGAGTAATGGTGAATGTCTCAGAACTTTTCTGGGTCATGGCGGTTTAATCTGGGATGTAGCTTTTCATCCTAATGGTCAACAAATTGCCAGTGGTAGTGACGACAACACACTGAAAGTTTGGAACTTAAAACTAGGGCGGTGCCTTAACACGATTATCGGTTATACCAGTGCTGTTTTATCTTTGTCACTGAGTTCTGATCTTCAATACCTAGCTGCTGGATATGAAGACAACACTATTAAAATATGGGATGTACATAACGGTTCTGTTAGTGATGTTTTAATAGAACATACCAACCGCGTCTGGTCAATCAAGTTTAATCCCGATGGTCATCTATTAGCTAGTGGCAGTAGTGACTATACCATCAAGTTGTACGACTGGCCATTTACTAACTGTCTCCAGACTCTGCGTGGACATACTAGCTGGGTCTGGTCAATAGCTTTTAGCCCTGATGGTCAAACATTAGCTAGTAGTAGTTATGATAAAACTGTAAAAATTTGGGATATTATTACTGGTGAATGTTTAAGAACCGTTCAAAATGATAGCTCTGTGTTTGCCGTAGCCTTTAGTCCAGATGGCAAATTGTTAGCTAATAGTGATAGTAATGGTTCAATTAGACTGTGCAATCCTAATTCTGGCGAATGTCCCCAAATTCTACAAGGACATACTAATAGTGTATTGTCAGTAGTCTTTAGTTCTGATAGTCAGCACTTAATCAGCACTAGTTATGACAAAACCATCAAGCTCTGGTCGGTAAGCACCGGAGAATGTTTGCAGACATTTTCTGGACATCAAGGGTGGGTACGCGCAGCCCAGTTCACTCCTGATAATCAATTCATTATTAGTACTGGAATGCATGGCGCTGTTAAAGTATGGGATGTAAACAGTGGCCAATGTCTACAAACTTTAACTGGTCATACTGGTCTGGTGTATGCGATCGAACTTGCCACCATGCAATTACCCAATATGGCATCACCTAAACTGCTAGCCTTCACCGGTGGTTTAGATGAAACAATTAAAATATGGGACATAGCAGCTGGGGAATGTCTGGCTACTTGGCAAGCCGTGCGCCCCTACGAAGGAATGAAAATTGACAGAATCAAGGGTCTATCAAAAGCACAACAATCCACCCTACAAGATTTAGGGAGTGTCATTGATAGCGAAAGACCGGATATTAAAAACCTGGAAACTCACATGTCAGCAACTACCTACTTACTTGTTTTTAAAGCAATGTTTTGGGGTCGATACCGCGCTTAACCGCATATTTCATTTACTAAAAAGTCCTCTAGTAATAGAGGACTTTTTAAGATGCTCAATCCAGCTTAGATATTAATGCTTTGCGGAATCTTAGAAGGTAGCAAAACATCATAATGGGTAGAACGAACTTCGTTTCTAGCTTTGATTTCCAGTTCAATTGTTCGGAGCTTATCCTGAAACTCCCGCAAAGGCTGAGCGACACGAACATCTTGAAAATAAGAGCCCCTATTCTCATTTTCGGGATCACCATTGTATTGCCCCAGCTTGGTGTAGTAAACAGAACCCAATAAATAAGTCATATTCATTTGATTCTCAGACTGCTCCACAGAAGGTAACAATTCAAAATAGTCTTCTTCACTAACGCCCACAGTTGTTTTGGGTGCTGGTTGATAACCGGCCAAGGGCATATTCGGCATATAGGTCATAAACGATGACTGCGGAAAATTCACTGCGGCATGTTGAGCACTACCAGTAAATATAATTAACGTAACTACATTAATTAAGTATGCCAAAGTCTGAATCTGAATGGTAGAGTCATTGGCTGTTTCTTTAATTCCCATCATCTGACCCCCCTGCGGATCAGTTAGATCTCTAATCCAATTTTGAATCTCTGGGTTATTTTGGACAGCCTGATCATCAGCATAAAAAAGCTGCAAGTAGCTAGCTACCCAACTGTGAATAGCTTCCCAAATCAACAAAGCATCATCTCGGTAAGGATAATTCGGCAGTAATTGCGGATCATCCACCCCCCGACGTTGCAAAGTCATTGGCAAAAACGATTTATTAAAAGGGAAAGGATATCCGGTGGCACCTTGAACACTCAATAGTAGCGAAGATTTTAGGGTTCCAGATGCGACTTTATCAACTGTTCCACCTAAATTAACCAGTCCTTTCACCGCAGCATTATTAATAAACAATGTACCCTCAACATGAGGTCTTAATAAAGCACCCAGCGGATGTTCTAGAGGAAGCCGACGATGAATGGCGATCGCGATCGGCTCCATCCAGAGGTGAGTTCCACCCA
>JAGVCD010000059.1 GCA_020059425.1 Chamaesiphon sp.
CCTGGTGGCATTGTGTTGATGCATGATGGGGGCGGCAAACATGAAAATACGGCTAAGGCTTTACCGATAATTATTAAAAAATTACGTGCCGAAGGCTATAAATTTGTGAACACCACAGAGTTGCTAGAGATTACGCAAGCTACCATCCCAGAAGCTGCGCCGGAAAACACTCCCTCCGCTAGTCCCGCTACTTAGTTAGCATCACAGAACATCAAAAAATCATGATACTCAAGGGTCTGTTTTCCAGACCTTTTTTATTTTAGAGTCGATCGCCATGCAGTTTCAAATTCAATCTGATAGCGACATTCCTGTTTCTAAACAGCTATACGATCAACTATTATTTGCGATCGCCTCTCGGCAGTTTCCACCGGGACATCGCCTACCTAGTACACGTCAACTAGCCATGCAAACGGGCTTACATCGAAATACCATTAGTAAGGTGTATGGCCAGTTAGAAGCTACTGGCATGGTGGAATCGCAAGCGGGATCAGGAATTTATGTGCGATCGCTCGGGCATGAAAGTGGTGAGGTAGATCTACCAGCTACGGAAATCAGGGAGAATGCGTTATCACTGGTCAGTCAAAGCCTTAATACGCTGTTGTTACAAGGTTCTTCGTTACGTGAGGCCAGAGAGTTGTTCTTGGCTGAAATTGATTGGCGATTGCGCTGTAGTGCGCGGGTCTTTGTGGCAGTGCCCAAAAATGATATTGGAGCCGGGGAATTAATGACTCAGGAGCTACAGCAGACTTTGGGTATTCCGGTAGAATTAGTGACGATCGAAGATTTAGATCAAGTACTAGCGCAAACGCACTCTGGCACCGTGGTGACTAGTCGTTATTTTATTACAGCGGTGGAAGCGATTACAGCGAAACGCAATGTTCGAGTGTTGCCAGTGGATCTACAAGACTATGGCAAGGAATTAGCTGTAGTCAAACAAATTCCAAACAAAAGCTATGTCGGCATAATTAGTGTCAGTATCGGGATTTTGGCGATCGCAGAAATGATTGTTTATAGTATGCGCGGTGATGAAATTTTAATTAGTACCTGCCAAGTTACCGATAGCTATAAGCTGAAGGCGATCGTGCATCGGGCTAATATTATTATTAGCGACAAGGCTAGTTTGGCACGGGTACATAAGGCGATCGAACGGGCTAGTGATGATTTGATTCGGATACCGAAGGTGATTGAGAGCGAGAGTTATGTGGGAGAAAAGTCGATTAGTTTATTAAAGCGAGAATTAGGTTTAGTTTAGGTGGAAGCACGGATCTCAAAGCTAATGGCTGATTGTTATGTTATAGGCAAAATTGTCTTTTCATCACAGTCCTTAGCTTTTGCATCTGCTATGTTCAACAAAAATTTTCTTTGGCCTTTGGTCGCGATCTCTACTACAACTGTATTTATTCCTTCAGCCGTGTCTGCCAAGCCAGCGCAGCCATCTATAGCTGTGAATGTCAATCTTGATAAAGACAAACAAGAAATCAAAAAAGTTATCGTAAAGAACCTTAGTTCTATGAATACTGGTAATAGTGCTAGCTTTTTGAGTACTATTTCTCCAGTTAGCAAAGAATATAAAGCGATTGCAAAAGATCCATCGAGCCTAAAATTTTTACAAGCTTTAGGATTAATTTATAGCATCAAAGAATTTGATGACATCCAAGTTTCTAATAATCAAGCATCAGTCAAGGTGAAAGTCTTAGCTACACTGGGTAAAACGGGACTAATACCAGAGATGGAGCGACTTAAAAAAGAGTCGGGGACTAAGATTGGCAAGGATGGTTCAGTTACAACAACTTCGATTCGTTCAAACGTTAATTATGATAAGCCTCAGGTCTCTACTGGTACTATTAAGTTAGAGAAAATCAATGGTCGGTGGCTAATCTTAGCTATGCTGGGTAATAAGTTTCAACCAGTAGCTGGTACATCAGGTAGTGATGTGAGGGGAACCTCTAGATCTGGCCTGAAAATTATGGCTGGCGATCGCAAGATTTTTCAACAGGTTTTTTTCAAACATTTGAGTGCTCTCAATCAAGAAAAGCTAGGTGATTACTTAGCCACTCTCGATACCGCATCCCCCAACTACAGTGCAGTTAAAGCATCAACACTGAAACTCTTCAAGAATTATGACCTCAAGTATGAGCTGAAAAATGTCGAGGTTCTAAGCTTGAGTAAGCAAGAAGCAGTAGTCAAACTGATCGCCAACGTCAAAAAAATCAAAGGTGGCGAATTCACAGATAGCCAACTGGTGACAATCAATACTGTTCATAAAACTAACGGCCAGTGGCGAATTTATGACACCCGAGTAGAAACCATCAGCAACCTCAATACCCCGAAAGCGAAGATTGCCAAGCGCTAATTAGCCAACTTGGAATTACTGGCCTTGACTAATCAGTTCTCAACTAGTGACAATCTTTAAGAATACCTGGTCTGAGTAAAAGAAAAATTCATGAAAGTAGCAATCACCGGAGCCACTGGCTTTGTCGGTAGTCGGTTAGTCGAAAAATTATCGGCGCGGGGCGATGAAGTTGTCATATTCACCCGCAATCCAACCGCTGCCCGTAAGTTAGCAGCCATCAAAATTGTCCAGTACCGACCTTTAGAAAGTGGTGATTGGCAGACCGAAATTTCTGGTTGCGATGTGGTGGTGAACTTGGCTGGGGAGCCGATCGCCGAAAAACGCTGGACAGTGGAGCAAAAAAAAATCATTTTAGAAAGCCGCAAACTGGGCACCCAAAAAATTGTCGAAGCTATCCAAAAAGCTGCATCCCCACCGCAGGTTTTAATCAATGCCTCAGCTATTGGTTTCTACGGGGTTAGCGATACAGCCAAGTTTGATGAATCCAGTCCAGCAGGGCAAGATTTTTTGGCCGAAGTTTGTCAGGAGTGGGAAGCAGCCGCGCAGCAAACCACTGGGCGATTGGTAACATTACGTTTGGGTATTGTGCTGGGCAATGGGGGGGCTTTAGCCAAAATGTTGCCAGCTTTCAAAATGTTTATGGGTGGTCCGATCGGATCTGGTGATCAATGGTTTTCTTGGATTCACCTAGATGATGTAGTCGGGATGATACTGGCGGCTCTGGATGACTCCACTATGTCGGGGGTATTTAATGCTACCGCTCCCCAGCCAGTCAGCATGAAAGAATTATGTCAACAGCTGGGCGAGGTGATGGCCCGACCATCCTGGATGCCCGTGCCCAGTTTTGTCTTAGAAGCGATGCTTGGTGACGGAGCAACGGTCGTACTGGAAGGTCAACAGGTATTGCCAACAGCTGCTTTAAGCCGAGGATTTTCTTTCCAATACCCCCAAATCACTGCTGCTTTGAGATCGATCGTCTAACAAAAATTCAGCACCTTTCGGTAAACAACACTCTGGTCATTCGGCTTGCCCGATAGCCCTCTGGGCAAGCCTAGCGTAGATTTAGAAGAGCCACTAAGCCGCACTTTGAAAAAACTGTGCGGTCGGTACGGTAAACCACCCTTCAAAAAAATCCTCAATCAAACCAGGATAAGGTTGGTAAGTACAGTTGCTCAAGCAACTGTTATGAACGCAGTTTCTCTATCCAGAGAAACACTTGTCGCCGCACCAAGGCCAGCCAGCCCTGCTCCAGAGTGGCAAATAGTAAACCCGATTGTTATAGATAAAAGGAATAGTTAAAGCTTTATGGGAAAAGTCGTAGGCATTGATTTAGGAACAACCAACTCTTGCGTAGCAGTAATGGAAGGTGGCAAACCCACTGTAATTGCTAACGCCGAGGGCTTCCGCACTACCCCTTCCGTGGTTGCTTTTGCTAAAAATGGCGATCGGCTGGTCGGGCAGATTGCCAAGCGGCAAGCGGTAATGAACCCCGAAAATACATTTTATTCAGTTAAACGTTTCATCGGTCGGCGCTTCGACGAAATCACCAACGAAGCCACCGAAGTTGCTTACAAAGTTTTGAACGAAGGCAATAGCGTTCGGATTGACAGCAATGGCAAGAAGTACGCCCCAGAAGAAATTTCGGCGTTGGTACTACGCAAACTGGTCGATGATGCCAGCAAGTACCTAGGTGAAACTGTCACCCAGGCTGTAATTACCGTACCAGCTTACTTCAACGATTCCCAGCGCCAAGCCACCAAAGATGCTGGCAAAATCGCGGGCATCGAAGTGCTGCGGATTATCAACGAGCCTACTGCTGCTTCCTTGGCCTACGGCCTAGACAAAAAGAGCAGTGAAACCATCTTGGTATTTGACTTGGGTGGTGGTACCTTCGATGTATCTCTACTAGAAGTAGGTGATGGCGTATTTGAAGTACTTTCGACCTCTGGTGATACCCATTTAGGTGGTGATGACTTC
>JAGVCD010000406.1 GCA_020059425.1 Chamaesiphon sp.
AGTACCAAGAGGATTTGAGAAAGCATAATCATGGTCACAAAAGCCACCAAACCATAAATCCGGTTAGGGTTTTGCAATACAATCTCGCCGTCTCTCTGACCAAAGCCACCAACATTAGGGTTATTGGTTAAAGCTTGGCCAACAGTTACGGTATCACCAGTAGCGACCAAAATCGTCGGACCAGCTGGAATTTTCTCCACAACAGCAGAACCACTGGTCGGTTGAATCGTGATGGTAGAAGCTCCGGCCTCTCCAGCAGTGATTTCAGTGATGTTGCCAGCCACGGAAGCAGCATAAGCTGAGTTATTACTTTTTTCACCAGTCGGATAAACCTGGCCACGACCCCGGTTGCCACCCACGTGAATGGGGTACTTGCCGAAGTAAATGCCCTTGTCAGTTGCTGGATTAGGAGACAACACTGGGAAGATAATTTCTTCGTATTGGTCGCCAGGTAAGGGACCAATAATAACGGTGTTATCTTTACCTTCGCCATAGGGCTGATAAGACAGACCTTGGATTTTTTCCTTCATCTCTGGTGGAATCCGGTCATCAGGAGCAATCTTGAAGCCTTCTGGCAACATGAGCACTGCACCTACATTCAACGGGCCTTTGCTGCCATCAGCGGTCACCTGTTGAATGCTCTTGTCGTAGGGGATTTTCACTACGGCTTCAAATACGGTGTCTGGTAGTACCGATTGGGGTACTTCTATTTGAGTGGGCTTGGCTGCCAAATGGCAGTTGGCACAGACAATGCGACCAGTTGGTTCGCGGGGGCTTTCTGGGTAGGTTTGCTGTGCCCAGAAGGGATAGGCTTGCGCTGGCTGCGGTGCAAACACCAGAATGCCGATACTGGCTAAGAATACCAGTGCGGCTCTAGCAATTAGCCGGGGAAAAGAAACTAGATTCATTATTTTAAACAGTGGGAGATTCGAGAAAACAGGTTGCAATAAAGGTGAATTAAGCCCACCAAGCTGGTTCATCGGAACGGAAATCGGTTTCTGTCCAGGGAGTAAGGGAAACCTTATCGTCTACGACAGCAGCATGAGCCAATGGTAGAGATTTTGGTGCTGGTCCGCGCACAACTTTACCAGTTGTGTCGTACTGGGAACCGTGGCAAGGACACATGAATTTGTTTTCAGCACCGTTCCAAGGTACGACACAGCCTAGGTGAGTACAGATTGCGTTGATGCCATAGTCCAAAACGGTGCCATCGCCGACTACCAGGTAGGTGGGGTCACCTTTGAGACCTTGAGTTAAAGCTCGATCGCCTTTTTGTTTGCCAGCAATAAATTGACTGACTAAGACATCGTTGCCACTAGCATCTCTGGCCGTAGCACCACCACCGGCGGCACCACTAGAGGGCGGGATAAAATAGCTAACAAAGGGATAGGCACCGCCTAAAACTGTACCGGTCACAGTTCCCCAGGTTAATAGATTCATAAATTGGCGGCGACCAAGATCTGGTGCGTCATTGGAGCCAGCAGAAAGTTGAGCCATAACTTAGATTTTGGTTGAATGTATATTATGTATAAAGCTAATAGCTAAGATATCGAACTATTATGCCATTTTTTTGCAGCGGCGAAAATCGCATTTTGCCCGAATTATATATGGATTAAAGCCTGTGACTGGAGCAGACCTACGACAACTGATTATTGGTAAATGGTGTTATTCCTATGATGTCCAGCTGCGGAAGCTACCTGGTAGAGTCTATATGCAGGTGATGTGGCGATATTTAGAGCAGGTTTCTTTCCCGCTCTCGGAAGAAGAATATCTGGCACATTTGGATGTAGTCGCCTCTCATCTAAATGCGATGGGTGGTACGCAACAGGTGATCGATTTTATTGAAATGACCAAAGAAAAGCCCAGATTGGGCAAGGCAATTAGTATTCCCTTGGATCTGGGCGATCGGACTTCAGAGTGGATTATTTAGATTAATCTTCTAAGCGGTGGCCTGACTCACAACCCATTGGGTAATGCCATCGGTTAAGACTTTGGCTAGCCGTTGTTGAGTGGCTGGCTGGGATAAGTAGGTCACCTCTTGGGGGTCGGTCATAAAGCCAACCTCTAGTAGTACTGATGGGGCGCCACTGGGACGGACTACCGCAAAACTTTTTTGAATCACGCCGTTGTTATTCAAAATAGGACGGTTCCCTTTCTTGCTGAAGGTGCTTAACAGCGAGGCGGCCAGGTTTCTGGACTGGGGCTGATACCAATAGATGGAGGCACCACGCGAACGGCCAGGGGTAGAAGCATCATGATGAATGGAGATGGCCAGCGTTGGGCTGATCCGGTTGACCATATTATGTCGATCATCTAAGGATGGATTAATATCTGTAGTCCGAGTCATGGTCACGATCGCTCCTTTACTTTGCAGTTCTTTTTGCAGTATTTGGGAGAAACTCATGTTCAAGATTTTTTCCTGATAGGTTTTGCCATAGGCAGTACCAACAGCACCAGGATCGACTGCCCCATGGCCAGGATCGACTAGAACTTTAATTCCTTTGAGGGGCTGGGGAATATTACCAGCTAGCTTGGGTGGTTGGCGCAAGGACAAGACTAAATTGTTACCAGCGTAGCGGGTCTGATAGCCCCATTGTTGACGGGGTTTAAGTTGGAAGTCAAACTTGACTTTATTGGGGGCAATTTGTCGCCAACTACCTTGGGTCAGGACAGGATTGCTGAATGCTACATTTTGACTGGCTTTCCAGTTTTGCTGTTTACCGGCATCAGTCAACTGTTTAATGGCTGCTGTCGTGTTATGGAAGGTGAGACTGAGAGTTCGATCGCCCTGTTGGATTTCGATCGGCGTGGGACTAGACAACGGAAAAGAAATTTCGGTGGTTTCGGGTAAAATTTGGGTGCTGACTGCTTCTAAGCGCGATTGCAATTGCACAGGAACCGAGCCGGAGATGGCATTTAGCTCAGAGGATTCAATCCAGGCACCGTAGTCTAATTGCGACCAAGGCACAACTTTTTTGTAGCGATC
>JAGVCD010000214.1 GCA_020059425.1 Chamaesiphon sp.
CTAAAAACCGTAAAATTGCATAATCCAAACGTTGCACCACAAAAGCAGAAGCAGCAACAATACATAAAAGCCCCACCAAAACTGCAATTTGCAGAAGTTGAGGATAGCCAGTAAATTGTGTAACTAATGTTTGCCAGCCCCAGCGTTGAATCACGATAGCAAAGCCTCCAAACCAGAAAACAAAAGCAGGGGTAAGCAAGGTGGCAACCCATTGTTCGGCTAATTTACCACCGAAGCTTGTCAGAACTTTTTCCGTCATGTGGACACTTATGATTGAGCAGGTACTAAAGAAACTAGATGAGTGGGGCAATCACGAATATCGCTACCAACTTCCCCATACCAGGTGTAGTCGTTGGCGATCGGGCAAACATATTTAGTTGCTTTCAATAATGCCGGGTCTCCAGCTAAAGGATCATAAAAGCCCCTTGTTTGGGTGCTATTAAGATAACCATCTAACCAGTCTTTAGTTTTTGGATGGCCATCTAGAATATCTGTAATACCATCTGCTTTAGCATTTTCTTCCAGCTCAGTTTGATTTAGAAGTTCTGCAAGTTGGATATCGACCTGTTGAGCAAGTTGGATATCATCAAGCACCTCAGCTAGGTCGGAACGCAGAGTACGTGAGGCTTCAAAAATTTGTGCGTTGGTGAACATGATAAATACTAGGGAAATTACAGAATCAAATGCCAGTATACGTAAAAGCTGACCAATAGTAAGGATGAATAAACGGACGATCTTGAGGTGTACGAGTGCGAAATCCCACTAATCTGGCAATTTCACCTTCTGTACTGTCTCTTAACCAAATTTGGGCTTGTCGTAAAGCTTCATTAAAAGTCAATTGTTGTTCATCCCATAATCCGTAAAATTTAACTAACAGTGCCATAGTACTGCGATCAGAAACTGACCAGAGAGAAGCAATCACACCAGCAACTCCAGCTTGCAGCAAGCCCGTAGGCAAGCTTGTCACTTCATCTAGGTTTTCAATTCCAATAAGTCCAGTCTCACAAGCTGAAAGAACTGCCAGACGAATCCCACCTGTTTTGGCTGTGGATAATTTAAGTTCGAGCAAATCTTTCAGGGTAAATCGCCCATCACTCATAAATAGTCCGCTGGTGAGAGGAGTGCTCAAGTCGGTCTTGCCGTGACAAGCCAAATGTAGGATATTGCATTGTTTTAAAGCATCACGAAGAGAAGAAATAGAGGCATCAGCTTTTCTCAAAACTTGATGCTGTGAAAAACAGTTAGTCACAGCTTGTACTTCTCGTTCCGAGTTAGCTAAATCTTGGGTTGGATTTTCGATCGCGAGTAGTTGATCAGGGGTCAAACGGTTGGCGATCGCTGCACATTCATTAAGGCTGCGGGCATTTGGCGCATAGCTAAAACAGATTGAATCAAGGGCATAATGACGTTTCGTTACCGTTGCAGTATCGTCTTTCCATGCAGCATGAAGAGGAAAAAAGCTGAAAAGCCCTGTGGGAATCAAAATAGCTTGTTGAATATTTTGGCTCTTTAATCGAACGATGATTGGTTCCATTACTTGCCATAGTACCTGAGTACCTCGATCAATCTCTTCTTGCCAAACAGCACTATTTTTGCTTGAATAGGCATCAAACCAAGATTGGGAAAGATTTTGTAAATTGGATGTAGTAAAATTATCGATCCAAACTGGAAAGATTTCTTGAGGCCGTACAACTAATGCCAAGCTACCATTTTGGGTTGGAATGAGGTAGACCAACGGTTGGTGAGATTGAGAGGCTGCAAAAATACTTTCGATTGCAGGCGGGAGAAGAAAACCTTCGTACCCTGTTTGTTGACGAATTTGCTCGATCACTTTTTTGAGGTCTTTTCTCAATTTCTTAGCTTTGTTACGTTGGTCTTCTGAAGTAACTCTTTGAAGTTCTTCAGGAGTCTGAATTTGGCGTTGTTGAACTTCAATATTACGGATTTGTTGAGTGATTCTTTGATATCGATCTGCTAATTTTGAGGTTTTAGCGAGTTCTAGCAAATTGGCTCTATCTCTCTCTAAACTCTCACTCAACCCGCGAGCACGACCAGTTTCAATCGTCATCACGGCTGCTCGAAAGTCATTAGTTCTAGCATAAGAATAGGCCGCTCGATGGGGCAGATTAGCTGTTTGTTCTAGCTCAGCTGCTTTACTATATAGAAGATCACAGGATTGATAGAGAGTTTCAGCCGCAGTAAGAGCATAAGCATAAGCCTTCGTGGCTTCTTGCCAATTTTTTTGTTTAAAGTAAAGATTTCCTAAACTTTTTGCCGTGCGACGACAATCAATAGGAAATGACTCAGGTTGATATATTTCTAAACTGGCTTGATAATAATGAGTTGCACATTCAAGACGATCTTGATCTTTTCCTTGGCTCCACTCATGATAAGCTGCTCCAAGATTCTGATTCATCATCGCCCAATCTAGTGGAAATGCTTTTCTGGTGTAGATTTCTAACACTTTTTCATAAATCTTGATCGCCAATTCAATATTTTTAGCTCGATCCTCTCTAATCCTTTCACGATATACATTGGCAAGACTATTGTTGGTCATCGCCCATTGTTCTGGAAAATTTTTACGTGTGTAAATTTGTAACGACTGCTTATAGATTCTGATAGCAGTTTCTAAGTTGTCTGCTCGATCTCCTTGAATTCGCTCCCGATATGCACTACCAAGATTATGCTTTGTCATTGCCCAATCTTGAGGGAACATTTTACGAGTTCTAATTTTCAATGCTTGCTTATAAGCATCGATCGCAATCTCGATATTCTTTGCCCGATTTCCACGAATTCGCTCAATATATGTATTACCAAGAGCATTTTTGGTCATTGCCCAGTCTAGTGAAGATGCCGTTTCTGTATAAACCTTCAGAGATTCCTCATATGCAGCGATAGAACATTCTAAATTCTCTGCTCTATCTCCCTTAATACGCTCATAGTAGTCAATAGCAAGATTGTGCTTCACCATCGCCCAATCCCAAGGTGATTCCTCTAAGGTATAAACTTTTAGTACTTCCTTATACATAGTAAGCGAATGTTCTAGATTCTCTTCTCTATCTCCCTGTATACGGCCATAATAGGCCGCAGCAAGATTATTTTGAGTCATAGCCCAATCCCAAGAAAAATCTATCCGAGTGTAAATTTTTAGAATCTCTTCATATATAGCAACCGCCTTTTCAATATTTTCATCTTTACTCTCTTTAATCCTTTCACGATATGCATTAGCAAGATTATTTTGAGTCATAGCCCATTTATTTGGATAGGATTCTCTTGTATAAATTTTTAGTACTTCTCCATATAAAATGATCGATTTTTCAATATTTTCAGCTTGATTTCCAAAAATCCGATCTCGACATGCATTAGCAAGATTATGATTTGTTCCAGCCCATTGGATTGGAAACAATTTTTGTGTGTAAATCTCTAATGCTTCTTTATATAAAATGATAGCTTTTTCAATATTTTCAGCTTGATTTCCCTGAATTCTTTCTCGATATGCGTTAGCAAGATTTTGCTGAGTTCCAGCCCAATGCTCTGGCAGTAAATCTCGGGTAAGAAATTGTAATGCAAGTTGACAAGCTATAATAGCCAACTCTTGTTTGACTAATTTTATTCCCAAGGGAAACTGACGTATTAGGTTGCTAAAGTTGACAAGCACAACTGCTTTGTTTATTTGCTGACCTTTTATTTGGCTTAGAAATTCTTCAGCCACTGCTGGGAAAATCTCTAGTGCTTCATCATTTAATTTTTCATGATTTTCGCTTAAAAATAAGCTTACTTCATCATAATCCTGGTGTTCTTCTACGATTTGTAGCACTTTTAGTAAACATTGTGTTAAATCATCTTGTGAATTAGCAACTTGTAAAGGTGATTTATTCATTTGATTTCCTTCTAAATGTTAGTTTTCATAAAAGGCAACTAATATACATTATGTTCTTGCTAAATCTTTTGCAAAACTGAAATCAATCACATATCATATTCTTTCTTATCAGTATTTAATTGAGCCAGTCACATCACCAAGTTAATCGAATTACTCCTTTATAAAGAAGGGGATTGGTGCCAAATTTCTAGGTGATTCTACTTGAAAACAAGTTTCCACAAGAGTGTTCAGCGGCCAATCCAAACGCTACCATAGCAAAGCTCTCTCCGCAGTCAGATTATCCCCATAGAACATACGAAAATGCAAAATTAGCTTTTTACAGCCTTTGTCCAATAGCTGAAAGTCTCACCCCCAGTCAAATCACTCCGTTCCCGATAGATCTGCTCCAAGCAAGCATAGAAAGCTAATGCAGGTTGCTCTAAGCCAAAACCCATTAAACATTTCAAGATTCTGGTGATCCGTAAATAGTTATGATCACAAGGACAAATCCATTCAGATTCCCTGGCTTCCCGATCTGAAGCAGGCTCGATCGAAAGCTCCTCTGCCTCACTAACCACCCCATACCAACCGTAAAACTTCAGCATCACGGTTACTAGACCTCTTGCGTGAATCATAAAGAGGGGGCAAGTTCAAAATTGAGAATTGCTGCAATTAGGTTGAATCGTAAACCAAAACGTTTGCGTCGGTTGCGATAGCGTTCAGCCAATTAGCTTGAAAGTATCTAACTGCAATCCACATCTTCGTTTGAATGCTTCTGGCTTTAGTTTTTTTAGTTGTTCGTAGGTCACTTTATCTTTCTCTTTTCTCTACTTTTACCTCATCTTTTCCTATTCACGCAAGAGGTCTACTGACTTCAGCAAATTTTGCCGCAGTTGTCGATCGCCCACAAAGGCAGCAACCACTTCCTCATTCACCAGCGGTGCATCGCTATTAAAAGTACTTACTTCAGTCAGCGGAAACAACCACTGGATATAGTCATGGGCGCATTCCAACTCCTCAAAATCCCATTCCCAAATTTCTGATAACTTTCGTCCCTCCGAGTCAACGCCATCACCCGAATAGAAAGGTACAATCCACGATGTAAATTTATTGGAACTCATTTTGCCACTCATCCATCAGATTG
Organism: Chamaesiphon sp.; assembly: GCA_020059425.1. The sequence goes on from JAGVCD010000214.1 coordinate 5,004, forward strand.
ACAGCGATTATACTCTAGCAAATCTCTCCCCACTGCCCGATCGTCTTTGATGCGAACTTGGAGCTTTAGAATTTAACGGGAAAGTAAAGGTTTAGCTCGATCCAATCGCTTCTGTCATACAATGACAAGGCAAAATTCACAAAGTGAAAATGGCAGTTTCAGGCAGTATTGCACCAGGCGCACGGATTCTTTGTCGAGATGTGGAGTGGCTGGTGAAGTCGATCGCCCGTTCAGTAGACGGTGGGCGAATCATTGAGGCTGTGGGTGTATCGGAGTTTATCCGAGGAAAGACAGCGCGGTTTGTTGATGAGCTGGAGCCAGATTTAAAGGTACTCGATCCCAAAGAAACGGAGCTGGTGGGAGATGAGTCTTCGGGGTTTGTCCATAGTCTGCTGTTTTTAGAAGCCCACTTACGGCAGTCTGTCCCAGATGATCAAAAAATCTATCTCGGGCAGCAGGCGGCGATGGATGTGATGCCTTACCAACTCATCCCGGCCAGCAAAGCTTTAAGTAATCCTCGGCAGCGTATTTTGATTGCTGATGCAGTGGGTTTGGGGAAAACTCTAGAATGCGGGATTTTGGCGACCGAGCTGATTCGGCGGGGGCGGGGTAAGCGCATTTTGACGGTAACAACCAAGTCGATGATGGTGCAGTTCCAGAAGGAGTTTTGGACAAGATTTACAATTCCATTGATGAGGTTGGATTCGACGACGATTCAGCGGATTCGTACCCGCATTCCGGGTAATCACAACCCTTTTCATTATTACGATCGAACCATCATCTCGATCGACACCCTCAAACAAGACCGGGAGTATCGCACCTATCTGGAGCAGGCTCACTGGGACATTATCATCATTGATGAAGCTCACAATGTGGCGCGGCGGGGCAAGGGGCAGCAGAGTTCTCAGCGATCGAAGTTGGCAGAGCGGCTGGCTACTCGATCAGACACACTGATTTTGCTGTCGGCGACTCCTCATGATGGGAGTGCCGAGAGTTTTGCCAGCTTGATGAACATGCTCGATCCTACGGCGATCGCTAATGAGCAGGAATACACCAAGGAAGATATTGCCGATCTGTATGTGCGGCGTTTTAAAAAAGACATTTTGCAGGATCTTCAGCAGCATGTGCCAGAGCGCAACACTGCCAATATTGAGGCTCAGGCTTCGGTATTAGAGGAAAGGGTGTTTCGGGCTTTACAAGACCTCAAGCTGGATAGCGATCGCCAGAGAACCGCCGGACAACTCTTGAAGACTACTATTCTTAAATCTTTTCTATCTAGTCCGGTGGCGGGTTTAGAGACTGTCCGCAATCGATTGAAGCGGTTGGCTGCTAAAGATGATTTACATCCTGACTTGGCAGAGCTGGAGTTGGTTGCTGACGTGATGGAAAAAGTGGGGATCGAAGAATTTTCTAAGTACCAGCGGCTATTGGAGCTGATCAAAAAAGAGTTTAAGTGGAAAGGCCAAGATCCACGCGATCGATTGGTGATTTTTACGGGGCGGCTAGAAACGCTGAATTTCCTGAAGCATAATCTTCAGGACGATTTGAAGCTGAAAGATGGGGCGATCGAATTGCTTTCGGGTTCTTTGTCAGATACAGAGCAAAATGACATCGTTGAAAGATTTGGTCAAGAGAATGCCAAGGTCAGGATTTTGATTGCTACGGAGGTTGCTTCTGAGGGTTTGAACCTGCATTATCTCAGCCACAAACTGATTCACTTTGATATTCCCTGGTCGTTGATGACCCTGCAACAGCGGAATGGCCGGATTGATCGCTATGGGCAGACTCGTCAGCCAGAGATTCGCTATTTGCTGACTCGATCGACCGTGGAGCGGATGGACGAGGTAGAGCGAATTATCAAGGTGCTGCTGGAAAAAGACAAACAGGCTATTCAGAATATTGGCGACCCTTCGGTGTTTATGGGGGTTTTCGATCAGGAGCAAGAGGAGCTGTATACGGCAAAAGCGATCGAACAAGGGGTACAAGCTACTGATTTCGATCGACAGTTATCTGATAATGCAGCGAACGTGTCTGATGTTGGGGGCTTTGATATTTGGCAACTTTTGAGTACTCCGGCCACTGATCAAGCTCCGGCAATGCAACAGCCCCCGGCAGATACTGGCAAGCTGTTGAGTTTATTTCCTTCTACCTATAACTTTGTGACCAAGGCTGTGCAGACACTAGATAAACCGCCAGAAAATCTGCGAATTAATGAGGCTGAACGTTATGTAGAGCTAAGTTTGCCAAAGGAATTGGTGCGCCGCTATGAACGACTACCCAAGGAAATTAAGCCCGAGGGAGTGATTCATCTGACCGATCGAACTCCGGTGATTATGGCGGCGCTGGAAGAAGCGCGGCGGGAAGATAAGGCTTGGCCAGATAAGCAGTATCTCTGGGATCTGCATCCGTTGGTGGAGTGGCTGGGTGATCGATGTTTGTTTCGTTACAGTCGGCAGCAGTCTCCAGTAATTGCTTTCAGCCAGGGATTGGCTGTGGGTGAATCGGCTTTTGTGTTGGGTGGCAGTTTTCAAAATAAGCGGGGATTGATCATGATTAATCGCTGGGTGACGGCGGTGTTTATTGGCGAAAAATTTCAGCGGGTGGAAGATTTGGCGGTGACGATCGAGCGTACTGGCTTAGGGCGACAGGAAATTCCCAATGCTGGCGGCGTGAAAGTTGATGATTTATTACCGCTACGATCAATGGCGATCGAGCAAGCTCATCAGTATCTGCAACTGGTACGCAAGGAAGTCGATGCACAACTTCAGATTCAGCTTAAAGCCCAGTCCGATCGATTAACTCGACTGCATGGTAGCCATACTCACCAGTTAAAAATGGCGCTGGGGCTAGACCAAGTATCTACGACTATCCAAGAACAACGTCGCCAGCGGCAGCAAAACCAAATCGAAAAGATCTTCGCGGACTATCGAGATTGGGTGGAACTATCCATGACCACCGAGACCGAACCTTACATCAAACTTGTAGCAGTATTACGGAGGGCAGACTAATGGTAATGATTGGAATTGCGAATGAAAACGAGTTTTACTCTGCCCATTACCTAGATACCAAACTCCAGGGAGATCTGAAGGATGTGGTCAAAACTTGGCAATCTGCGGCAGCAGAAACTGAGGAAAGATCTCCAGATCGAGCTTTAGGCAGTCTACGACAGGGATATTTTCGCTTGCGCGAGCAGTTGAGCCGTCTGGGTAATGGGCGCTTGAATGAGGCCGATTTAGGGGAGGGATCTCAACTTCAGCGGGAGTTCTTTCAGAAGCTGCTGGGAGTTTTGGGGTATGAATGGCAACCCCAATGGCAATTGTTGGATGGAGATCAGTTGTTGCCGGTGGTGGCGGAGGTCAAAAGTAGTAGCGGCAAGCCCCAGCTATGGGTAATTGAGGGTTTGCAGTTAGACAATATGACCGAGCAAACAGATGTGCTGTCGTTGGTGTTGGATGAAATGCAGTATGAGGGAGCGGAAGAGGCTGAGACGTTAGTGGGCAAGACTCTGGAAGACCTACTCAGTGACCATATTTTTGCTCAAAATCAGCCGCCGCGTTGGGTAATTTTGATGAGTATTGACCAAGTGGTGTTGATCGATCGCCATAAATGGTCGGCTTCGCGTCTACTGCGGTTTGATTTGGCGGAACTGCTCGGGGAGAAAGATCCTAATGCGTTGTTGGCAGCGGCAACTTTGTTGCACCGAGAGCATACTTGCCCGATCGAAGGTAGTTCGCTATTGGATAATTTGGATGAGCAGAGCCATAAGCATACTCATGGGGTTTCTGAAAAGCTGAAGTATGCTCTGCGAGAAGCGATCGAGCTGTTGGGTAATGAGGTGATTTATTATTTACGGAATGTCAGCAAAGAAAAGGTCTTTGACCAGACGATCGATCCTAATCAGCTCAAGATTGAGTGCTTGCGCTGGGTCTATCGTTTGCTGTTTGTGCTGTATATCGAAGCGCGGCCAGAGTTGGGCTATGCCCCCATGCGAGCTGATGTGTATCGGGAAGGCTATAGCTTGGAGACTCTGAGGGATTTGGAGTTGACCGATCTAACTACGCCAGATGATGAAAATGGCTATTACATTGATATTTGTGTGCGGCGCTTGTTTGATTTGTTGTGGTCGGGGTATCCCAATGAACAAACAATCGAGCAACGGCAGAAGGCACATGCGTTAGAGCTGAAGCAATCTATGCAGCAGTTGGATTTCTCGAAGGTGGGTGGGGTGGAGATGTCTAGCGATAGCTATACCAGAGCGGATGGTTCGACAGGCTCACCAACAGGTGGGAATACTTTTAAGTTATTTGCGCTCAAGAGCCATTTGTTTGACCCCGAAAGAACTACATTAATTAATCGGGTGAAGCTGAAAAATACCACGATGCGCCGGATTCTAGAATTAATGTCGTTGTCTGAGACTCAAGGGAAGCAGCGGCGGGGGCGAATTAGTTATGCTCAGTTGGGAGTAAACCAATTGGGGGAAGTCTATGAGGGCTTGTTGAGTCTGTCGGCTTTTTTTGCCGAGCAGGATTTGTATGAGGTGCAAAAGGAGGCTAAGAAGAAAGGTAAAACGGCACAGGTATCTGAAGAAGATGATGACGACGAAAATGATGATGAAATTCCGGTGGCTGCTGGTGATGGTGCCAATGAGTTGGAAGTAGGGTACTTTGTCCCTGCCGATCGACTCAATGAGTTTAAACCCACGGAGATTGTGCGGGGAGAGGATGGCAGACCGCGCATTCATGAAAGGGGGAAGTTTATTTTTCGGTTGGCGGGTCGGGAGCGGGAGAAGAGTGCTAGTTACTACACGCCTCAGTCGTTGACCCAGTGTTTGGTGAAGTATGCCCTGAAGGAGTTGCTGCAAGAGAAAACGGCTGATGATATTTTGCGGTTGACGGTGTGTGAACCGGCGATGGGTAGTGCGGCGTTTTTGAATGAGGTGGTGGATCAGTTGGCTGATGCCTATTTGGAGCTAAAGCAGCAGGAGCTGGGGGAGCGAATTGCTCATGATGATGTGGTGCGAGAGCGGCAGAAGGTGAAGATGCTGATTGCCGATCGCAATGTGTTTGGGATTGATAAAAATCCGATCGCGATGGAGTTGGCGGAGGTGTCGCTGTGGCTGAATTGTATCTATGGCGAGGGTGGTGATGGTCAGGTATTTGTGCCGTGGTTTGGGTCGCAGTTGCACTGTGGGAATTCTTTGGTGGGGGCGCGGCGGCAGGTGTATCGTCGATCGCAGGTGACGAGTAAGAAAATTGGGAAGGCAACTTGGCACGAAAGTGCGCCGGAGCGGATTGAGTTGGGGCAGAAGCTGCCTGCGGATGCTATTTTTCACTTTTTGCTGGGTGATCCGGGGATGGCGGATTACACAGACAAGGTGATTAAGAAGATGGAGCCGGAGGCGATCGAGAAGATTAAGGAGTGGCAGAAGGGGTTTGCGAAGCAGGAGTTGACGGCGGAGCAGGTGGAGTATGCTTTGCGATTGACGGGTAGGATTGGGGAATTGTGGGAGCAGTATGGCCAAGAGATGGGGTTGATGCGGCAGCGGACTACTGATCCTTTGCAGGTTTGGGGGCAGCCGGAGGAGTCGGGGGTGGGTACGCCGTTGGCGCAGAAGGATAAGATTTTTGAGCAGGAGAAGCTCTCGAAGGATGTGAGTAATGCTAGTTCTTATCGGCGGTTGAAGCTGGTGATGGATTATTGGTGTGCTTTGTGGTTTTGGCCGATCGAGTGGGCGGATGATTTGCCGACGCGGGAGCAGTTTTTGCAGGAGGTGGGGGCGATTTTGGGTGAGCTAGAGATGCTGGCAGATGCTCAGGCGCAGTTGAAGTTGTTTCCTGAGACTCAGACCGATCAGCAGGGTAAGTTGTTTTTGGCGACTTATGGGTTGGTGGATTTGCAGCGGTTGCGGATGTTTTATCCTCGGTTAAAGCAGGTGGAGCAGATTGCTGATCAGTATCACTTTTTTCATTGGGAGCTGGAGTTTGCGGATATTTTTCAATCGCGGGGCGGGTTTGACTTAATGGTGGGAAATCCGCCGTGGTTGAAGATTGAGTGGCAAGAGGGTGGGGTTTTGGGTGACTATAATCCGCTTGTGGTGCTACGCGGTTTGTTAGCGAATCAGTTGGATCAAGAGCGGGGTGCTTCTTTTGGGGTTTATAGTGGTTTACGGGCTGCTTATTTACGAGAGTATGAGAAGGCGAGCGGTACGCAGAATTTTTTGAATGCGATGCAGAACTATCCTTTGCTAAAAGGGATTCAAACTAATTTGTACAAGTGCTTTTTGCCCCAAGTATGGATGTTTGGGAGTGCAGAGAGCGTATCAGGATTCCTGCATCAAGAGGCTGCCTATGATGATCCGAAGGGTGGATTGTTGAGATCGAAGCTGTATCAGTATCTCAAGGTGCATCTTCAGTTTGCAAATGAAATAAGTTTGTTCGCTGATGTTGATCATCACACTAAATTCAGCATTAACATTTACCAAAAGCCGAAAATTTTGGATGAGTCGATCGTGCGCTTTGTCCATGTTGCAAATCTTTATAGTGCTAAAACCGTTGCTGAATGTTTGGAATCATCCCCGAACTCGTTGATCCCTGGTATCAAAAATGATGAGGGGAAATGGAATACTGCCGGACATCCTGCCCGAATTATCAGTGTTGAGTTAGAAATGCTCAAGCTGTTTGCTACTCTTTACGATCCAGAAGGTACAGTCCCTAGAGAAGCTAGATTACCAGCTCTGCATACCAGTAACTTGGCCAGCGTGTTGGAGAAGTTTGCAGCAGTCGATCGCCGTTTGGGTGATTTACAAGATAGTTACTATTCAACAGTAATGTTTGATGAAACCAATGCTGTCAAGAAAGATCACACAATCCTTAGAGAAACCCAGTTTGCTACAACTCCTCAAAACCTGATTCTCTCTGGCCCCCATTTCTTTGTCGGGAATCCATTGAATAAAACGCCTAGAGCGAGCTGCACTCTGAATAGTCATTATGATGTTGTGGATTTGATGGCGATCGCTGATGACTACTTGCCACGGACTAACTATGCGCCTGATTGTGATTCGATCGAATACCTTCGTAGAACACCTAAAGTACCCTGGGGTAACAAACCACCTGTCACTGATTTCTATCGAGTAGTAAGCCGTGAAATGCTGAGTCAGTCAGGGGAAAGAACTTTTATTCCAATACTGGTGCCCCAAGGCATAGGCCATGTAAATACATGTATAGCTACCACTTTCCAGAAGCCAATTAACACTATTGATTTCCTAGCAATGAGTATCAGTATCCCAGTTGATTTTTTCGTAAAAACAACCGGAATGGGACATGCCAATCAAAATATCTTGCGCTTACTACCTCTAATTCCTGATGACTATCCTCTAAAGAATCTGCTGCGACTTCGTACTCTTGCTCTAAACTGCCTTACCACCTACTACAAAGACTTCTGGGCTGATTGCTTCGACCCCTCATTCCCTACAGATAGCTGGAGCAAATCCAATGATCCACGACTAGAGCCTGATTTTTTCAGTAATATAACCTCAACTTGGCAACGTCAATCTGCTCTCCGCACCGACTATGCTCGTCGTCAAGCCCTAGTTGAAATCGACGTACTTGCTGCTCTTGCCCTCAAACTCACCCTAGATGAACTCATCACCATCTACCGCATTCAATTCCCTGTCATGCAACAAAACGAACGAGGAACCTACTACGACCAAACCGGGCGCATTGTTTTCACCACCAGCAAAGGACTCATTGGCGTTGGCCTACCCCGCAAAGGCGACAAAAAGAAAAACATCATTGGCTGGGAAGATGTCCAGCACCTCACCTCCGGCACCGTAGAAGTCACCATCACCGACGACACCCAGCCCGGTGGAGCAATCCAGCGCACCATCACCTACCAAGCCCCCTTCGACAAATGCGATCGAGTCTCCGACTACCGCACCGCCTGGGCGCACTTCGAGCAAATGCAGTAGCATCAACGCCACCGGTCTAAGCATCCGCAATTTAATCTCGCACTAAAATTGTCAAATTCCGCATCATCGCCCACGCAGTATCAAATGTTGAACGAGGTAAAAGCCTTTCTCCCTTAAGCGGGTCACAAATCTGCACTTCGTCCTCATCTGCCGATATTACAACCACTGCATGTGGCTCATTTACCCCATCAACTGGTAATAAATTAACAAATACAACTGGGTAAAGCCCTGCATTGATTTCAACAACCAACTCTGTAAATCTCAACGTACACTTGCAAGAATCAATAAAACCCATTGTCCGTAATGCTGTTACTGCGTTTAATGCCTCTGTACCCAAAAAGGTACAATCACAGCGCTCTCGTAACTCAGACTCGCTCACAACATACCCTTTTGCGGCCAAAACCATGCACAGGCAAGCTGGAACACAAGAATACGGCTTCTCCTGTCTATGAAAAAGCAGCTTCGATCGCATCCCGATTTGCCAAATAAAGTTCCATACCAACTTGCTTTATTTGCTCTAAAGGCGTGTGGCTGGTTACTGTCCCAACCTCCGTATCCACTTCTACTTCGCCAACCACCCCCAAAGATCCAATACTTGGATAGGCCAAGATAACTGGAACCCGCCACTTATCATCTGCCCATATAGGACTATCTGCGGTGAATCGATCGGGCAAAAAATCACTTAAAAAACCATTGGCTAATGCTTGAGCCTGAAGTGCCGTCACCCGGTTGTCAACTTGATAAGTTGGTGAATTCACACTATTCTCCTGAGCTTGTATACTCTTTCAACAAATATTGTAACTCTGATTGAAGGCGAGTCCATCAGGCAACTTCTAAACCAAAATACAATCATAAAAAAGCAGTGAACTGGTAAAATACCCCAGACAGAACAAAGCCCCTACCAACCGGAAAACCTGCCAATGCTCCCTTCCGTCGTTGCCACCCAACTCCGCCATTGCGTCGCCGACTACCTCCGTACCACCTTTCGACCCACAACCCACAGCTTCGAGGGACTAATCGATCGGTTTCTGCAAGACCCCGACAACTTCTGCAAAGGCCCATATCTCTCCATCGGACTCCCCTTTCGTACCGGCAACAACGGAGCCACCCACTTCAGCGAAATGCCCATGCAATTCGCCCCCCACCTCCACCAAGAACGCGCCTTCGAGCGCCTCACCCCTCCCTACTACCAATCCACCCTCATCGCCACCGGCACCGGCTCAGGTAAAACCGAATGCTTCCTGCTACCAGTGCTAGAACACTGCCGCCAGCAAGCCGGAGAACCCGGCATCAAAGCCATCCTCATCTACCCCATGAATGCCCTGGCCACCGACCAAGCCAAACGCATCGCCGCCTTAATCCATCAACACCCCAGCCTAAGAAACAAAATCACCGCCGGACTCTACGTGGGCGACAAAGAAGACCAACCCACCAGTCTGATGACCGCCGATCGGGTAATCACTGACAAACAAATACTGCGCGATTCACCCCCAGATATTCTGCTGACCAACTATAAAATGTTGGACTACCTGCTCATCCAACCCGAATCCCAAAACCTCTGGAAACAAAACCAACCCGACACCCTCCGCTACCTAGTAGTTGATGAATTCCACACCTTCGATGGTGCTCAAGGCACCGATCTAGCTTGTCTACTGCGCCGCCTCAAACATCGCCTCAACATTCCCCCCAACTACTTAGCCTGCGTTGGCACCTCCGCCACCCTGGGCAGCGATCCCAACTGTACCGGCGATATGCTGGAATACGCCACCACCATCTTTGGCGAACCCTTTGAACCCAATGCGATCATCGCCGAAGATCGCCTCACCCCCGGCGAATTCTTTGCCGATGCCATGCTCGATATCCGCGACATTCCTGCCCCTACGGAGATCGATCGACTGCGCCCAGATTATTACACCAGCCCTGCCGCCTATGTGCGCGGTCAAGCTACTCTCTGGTTAGACAGCCCAGAAACTGGTGACTCACCCCTCGAAGAAACTTGGTGTCTAGCACTCGGCGATCAATTAAAAACCCTCCCAGTCATTCAAAACATCATTCGCAAACTCCAAGAAAAAAACTATAGCTATAGCGATTTATTATCCGAAATTGGGAGACTACTACGCTTTCCAAAAAGCGAGCAACCAGAATATCAAAATTTACTCTTAGATAGCCTATTCAGCTTGATTGCCACCGCGCGTCGATCGATCCAAAAACCAGATGGTCAGCCCGTAACCGTACCTTGGGTAACACTGCGCGTCCAAATCTGGCTCCGCGAACTAAAACGGATGGTAGCCACCGTTTCCCCCATTCCCAAACTAGTTTACTCTGATGATCTCTCCCCCGATGAAGCCAAAAACACCCTGCCGATCGTGCACTGTCGAACCTGTGGTGCTACTGGTTGGGCAGGAGTCAAACATAGCCAAGCCGATCACCGCCTCACCCAAAACGACCTTAAAAAGTTCTATCGAGAATTCTTTGCCCATCGCCCCACAGTAGCCTTCATCTTCCCCGGACGACCCGATGTCTCCCCCAATGACCAATATGCTCCCCGCCATCTGCTTTGCTCCGAATGCTTCACTATCAATGGTCACAAAGCCACTAACTGTAAATACTGCAATCACGACCAACTAATTTCAGTCTACATTCCAGTAACTACAGCCAGCGAAACTCATCAAAACGAAAAACGCGATGTTTCCAGTAGCGATTGTCCCTTTTGTCATAGCAACAATGGCTTAAGCATTTTAGGAGCACAGGCTGCTAGCCTGACTAGTGCCATGATTGGCGTACTCTATACCAGTTCTTTTAATACCGATAAAAAACTACTCACCTTCTCGGATTCAGTTCAAGATGCCGCTCACCGCGCTGGTTTCTATGGTGCCCGTACTTACAACACCACTCTCCGCACTGCGATCGCTGAAGTTGTGGCAGCTCAACCAACTGGCAGTAGCCTTGAACATTTAGTCACAGAATTCCCCAACTATTGGCAGCAAAAATTCACTACCGTTGCTGACTATGTAGCAACTTTCCTACCCACCGATCTAGAGTGGCTGCGGGAATGGGATGGCTTTATCCAAGGTGATACTGTCGATTTACCTCCAGATACACCGCTAATTAACTTAGTAAACGAGCGCCTTCAATGGGAAATCATTAGCCAATTTGGTCATCGATCGACGATCGGTCCATCTTTAGAACGCAGCGCCGTCTGCGCCGCCTACTTTGATGTAGATTTGCTAAAACAGGCCACAGCTACTCTGCACCAATGGCTAAGTAATGAGATTGAAGTCCTTCGCCAAGTGCCACTTGACCTCGTGCAGCAATTTTTATTGGGAATCCTGCACCATCTTCGTCAGCGTGGCGGTATCTTTCAACCTGCACCAGCAATGCAGCAATATATCAACGCTGGTGGCAATACCTTCGTCTTGCAAAAACCACTGTACATGCCCAGATTAGGGCCAACTGTCCCAGCCCCAATTTTCTTGGTCAATGCTACCGCTAAAACCGACAGATTTGAGCGGGTCATGGAAACTGGTCAGCGGTCTTCTTGGTGTAACAACTGGGTCTGGAAGCATTTTTCTCAAGAGCAGCTTATTTTGACTGAACAAGTAATTGAGATCCTGCATCAGACTCTTGGCCAATTAGAAGCTGTAGGATTATTAGCTACCAAAGACTGTGGCCAAGGTCGCGCTTGGGGTATCCCTTTAGCTGAAATCAAACTTACATCAACATCTGTGGCACTCTGCTGCGATCGATGTGGTCATCAGCTCACCACCACCGACCAACAAAATCTAGCCGGAATGCTTTGCCTTAGCGCCGGTTGCTTAGGTCACTATCAAGCCGATGTAAGAGGTGGGCTTCCTTACTACCAAGAAATTTATCGGACTGGTCAAGTGCAGCGCATTGTCGCCGCCGAACACACTGGACTTTTAACCCGCGATCAGCGAGAGCGGTTAGAACAACGCTTTATTAATGGCGATCGACGTTGTGACCCCAATTTACTCTCAGCAACCTCAACCCTAGAAATGGGGATCAATATTGGCGACTTATCTACAGTGATGCTCTGTTCTGTGCCGCCAGGAGTAGCTAATTTCCAACAGCGGATCGGCAGAGCTGGGCGACGTGATGGCAATGCTTTGGTGGGTACAGTAGCCAACGGTCAACCTCATGACCTATTTTTCTACGATGATCCCTACGAAATGATGTCTGGCAACATCGATGCCGCAGGCTGTTACATTGATGCCGCTGCCATTCTGCGCCGCCAGCTTACAGCCTTCTGTTTAGATAATTGGGTCAGAACCGGAATCAACAAACGGGACTTCCCCACTGAACTGAGCTATGTGTTTAACGCGATCGATAAGTCCGACCAGCGAGCTTTTCCCTACAACTGGCTCCAATTCATTAAGGAACACCAAGGTCAGCTCCTAGAAGATTTCCTCGCCATGTTTGCTGACCAATTTAAGGATAGCAACCTCACCAGCAGCCAAATTCGTCAATTTATGGAAGAAGGCGAACTGAATGAAGGAGGCTTGTGCTGGCATATTCTCGATCGGCTAACCGCGACTAGTCGAGAATACAAACGACTCAACAGCCAAGTTCGCACGATCAGCGACAAAATTAAAAAGCTCAAAGAACAGCCAGCAGCTCTCGTTCAGGCCGATGCAGAACTCAAAGACCAGCTAGAACGGGAAAAATCTAGCCTGAGTGAATTAATGAAAAGTATCAGAAAGAAGCATGTCTTGAATTTCTTGACTGATGAAGGACTATTGCCTAACTATGCTTTCCCTGAAGCTGGTGTGACGCTGAGATCGATCCTCTGGCGGAAATATCGCACTGAGCAGCAGAATGGCAAAAAGTATGAAACTTTCACCCTCAGTTACGAACGCCCCGGCTCCCTAGCCATCCGTGAACTAGTTCCCAGTGGTGTATTCTATGCCGAAGGTCGCAAGGTCAAGATCGACCAAATTGATTTAAAACTCTCTGAACCAGCGGATTGGCGCATTTGCCGAAGCTGTAGCTATACCACCCTCAACACCACTGAAATTGCCCAACTTAAGACTTGTCCCCGCTGTGGCGATACAATGTGGCAAGACAGTGGACGCATTCGACGGATGCTCCGCCTTAAGCAAGTGATGGCTAGCACTTCCGACAAAAATAGTCGCTTTGGGGATGATAGCGATGAACGTAGCCCTGCCTTTTTCGAGCGACATTTATCAGTAGATTTTGAGCCAGAATCTTGTGAAGAAACTTTCTTGGTGTCAGATAAAGAGTTTCCTTTTGGCTTTGAGTACATTGCCAAAGCTAATTTCCGCGAAATCAATTTAGGAGCATCGGCCAATACCGGATCAAGTCTAGAAATGGCTGGCCGCAAGTACAGTACCCAAGGTTTCAAAGTCTGTAAGGACTGCGGCAAAGTGATGCAGGGCAGCAGTACCGAACATGCCATTACCTGCAAATTTCGCACCAATCCAGATCGGGCAAAGTTTGAAGATGTCCTCTATCTCTACCGCGAATTTCCCTCTGAAGCAGTGCGGTTACTGATGCCCGATGAACAGTTCTGGTCAGATCAGGGGATGGATTCCTTCATTGCATCTCTCCAACTAGGCTTGAAGCTGAAGTTTCGAGGCAAGGTCGATCACCTGTGTACTACCATCAGCGATGAACCACAGCCCAATTCTGCACTGCGAAAATCATTTTTGTATCTCTATGACAGTGTGCCGGGAGGTACTGGCTATCTACGCCAGTTAGTACGCTCTCCGAATGAATTTAAAGATGTGTTCGATCGATCATTGGCAGTACTCAGAGCCTGCGAATGTGAAGATGGCTGCTATAAATGTCTGTTCGCTTATCGCAGTAGCAGCACCCAAAACCGCACCAGCCGCAAAACCGCTGTCAATCTACTGGTCGCCATCAACAAGCACTGGCCAGAACTCCAACCCACCGAGAAAAAGCTCTCTACCATCCAGGTCAATAGCAACTTTGAAAGCAAGTTAGAAAGCCTATTTATCGATGCCATCCGACGCTATCCCGGCAAAGTTTACGGGGGAGCTGCCCCTACTCTACGGAAAGAAATCATCAATGGTCGATCGGGCTATCACTTGAAAGTTGGTGAAATGCTGTGGACGATCGAGTTGCAAGTTAACCTCGATCGCCGTGAGGGGATCGAACATTCCTCCCGCGCAGATTTTGTCTTTCGTCCAGCTTCGGTACAAAATCTGAGCAAACCAATTGTGGTGTTTACCGATGGCTGGGAATACCATCAAGACCGGCTAGGAAAAGATTTTCTCCAAAGATTAGCAATCTTACGCAGCCATGAATATTGGTGCTGGTCTCTGGCCTGGGATGATGTTGATGCTCAAATCAACCCAGATAAAATCATCGATCGGGCGGAAGGTTTGACTTGTCAGGTCAACCCGGTCATGGCTAGTAATTTGCCCCAAATCTACAATCAGTACCAATGCTCCGAACTGCAACCACTAGAGTCCTTGAATAGCTTTGAATGGCTGATGCGTTACTTAGCTGCCCCAGAAGATATCCACTGGCAGAATTGGGCGATGTTGCGAACAGTGGTACAAGCTAATTCAGCCGCATTGCAAGACCCTACCATTCGATCGAGTTGGCAATCTCAAGTCTCTAAAGCTCTTAGTGAATCAGTCCTAGACCATTGGCCACTCCCCAATAACTTTCTTTGTCAGACGATCACCGTTGATGAAAATATTCAACTTTGGACTGCTGCCGATCCTGCTCGTCATCCCTTAAATTCCGAGGGAAGTATAATAATCTTGCGCTTTTCTGACAGCGGAAATCACTTGCGGCGCTCTTGGGTAGAAGCTTTACGCCTGTTGAACTTGTATCAGTTTCTACCCCACTGCTATTTCGTAACTAACGATGATCTAGAAGAAGTACTAGATCTCCAGATACCCAGCACTTTTATCAGCCACTCCTCACAACCCGAACAGCCCCAAGCTTGGGATGAAATTCGTGCCCTGGCTGATGAGCGATTACTAACAGCCATCGACCAGATGCAACAGGAAAACTGGCCACTTCCCGAAGTTGGCTATGAGCTGCTAGATAAACAAGGTTCAATGGCAGAATTATGGTGGCCAAATGCCCAAATCGCTGTGGTCATCGAAAATTCTGATCAGCAGGCATTCATGGCGATCGGTTGTAAAGCCTTGTTAATTGAGGAATTTCTTCAATCGATCGATGAGATTGGCAATCAATTACTGGGAGGTAAATAATCATGGAACTCAAACACAAAGTACGCATTGCCATCTCTGATAAATTCTTTGATGCTTTTAGTAAGCTCCCCAAGAATGCTCAAAACAAGATGTCCGAGTTTCTTAACCGTTTTCGTCAAAACCCCACTTCGCCCGGTTTAAACTACGAAAAAGTTACAAATGCCAGAGATAAACATCTCAAGTCAGTACGCATTGACCAGGCTCATCGAGCGATTCTTTTGGCTCCTGAATCTGGCGATGTCTATGTTTTGCTCTGGGTCGATAAACACGATGATGCCTATGCTTGGGCAGCTCGCCAGATCTGTGAAGTCAACCAAATATCTGGTGCTTTACAGGTAGTAGATGTAGCTATGGTCGAGGCTACCACTGAAAAAATCACCAAGACAGTTAAAAATAAACAACCTCGACTATTTACCGAAATCTCTGACCATGATTTGATGCGTTTAGGTGTCCCAGAAATCTCTCTAGCTGCGATTCGCCAGGTAATTACGGATGAAGACTTAGAGACAATTCTGCCCAGTCTGCCGATCGAGGCCAGTGATGCTTTAATCATGCTGGCCGCAGGCTATGGGACAGATGAAGTGTTCGAGCAACTAGAAAAACAAAAAGAATCGGCTGCCGTAGATCCTCAAGATTTTGGCCGAGCATTAGAGAACTTAGATAGTCTCAGTCGCTTCATGATCATCACTGATGATACTGCGCTGGAGGAAATGCTGGCTGCCCCTCTCGAAAAGTGGCGGGTTTTTCTACATCCCAGCCAGCGCAAGCTCGTAGAAAGAAATTGGAAAGGTGCTGTTCGAGTGCTGGGTGGAGCTGGTACAGGTAAGACGGTAGTAGCAATTCATCGTGCTAAGTGGTTAGCACAACACCAATTCTCTCAATCCCAAGATCGAATTCTATTTACCACCTTTACTAGCAATTTGGCTGTGGACATCAGAGCCAATCTTAAATCTATTTGCTCACCAGATATTTTGCGCCGCATTAAAGTAGAAAATTTAGATGCTTGGGTGGCAGAATTTCTCCGGCAGGAAGGATACAACACCAAAATTGTGTATGGAGAGGATACCAAGGAGTTATGGGAAAAAGCCACGGCCTTAGCTCCTAGTGAATTGGGTCTACCCCAACAATTCTATGAAGAAGAATGGCGATCGATTATTCAGGCACAAGGCTATCAGAACCTGCCGGAATATTTGGTAGCTCGCCGACCTGGGCGCGGCACCAGATTAAGTCGTCAACAGCGCGGGCAAGTCTGGGGCGTATTTGAGGAATATCGTAACCTGTTACTAGAGAAAGGCTGGCGCGAACCAGAAGATGCCATGCGAGATGTCGCTCAGATTATTGAGCAAAAGGGGGTAGAAGCCCTGCCTTTTAAGGCTGTTATTGTGGATGAAGCCCAAGATATTAATGAAGCCGCCTTCAGGCTGTTGCGGGCAGTGGCTGGCCCAGCTCATGACAATGATATTTTCATTGTTGGCGACCCCCATCAGCGCATTTATGGCAAGAAAGCAGTCCTGAGTCAATGTGGAATCGACATTCGGGGTCGCTCTAAAAAGCTGCGCCTAAACTATCGCACCACCGATGAAATTAGGCGTTGGGCGACGGATATCCTAACTGGGATGGATGTTGATGATATGGATGGAGGACAGGATTCCTTACAAGACTACCGATCTTTGATGCACGGTGAACACCCAGTGGTCAAAGGCTTCGCCAAGTTTGAAGAAGAGGTTCAATATCTGAAGCAATTTATTACCAGTATTCCTGAAGAAAAGCTCTCTGGTGTCTGTCTGATGCTCAGAACTAATCAACTCCTCGATCGCTATGAGCAGATTCTCAAAGAAGCTGGGATTTTAACCAAGCAAATCAAACGTAGCAAGGCAGACAATCCTGTCGATCTTGGAGTCCGCTTGGGGACAATGCACCGAGTCAAAGGGTTGCAATTTGAGTATGTAGTTTTACCAGGATTAAATCGGGATATCTTGCCACTCAAATCAGTTTTAAATAAAACGGTTGATAATATGTCAAAAGAGCAGGTTATTGCTGGAGAGCGTAGTTTGCTGCATGTGGCGGCAACTAGAGCTAAGAATCAGGTGCTGGTAACTTATTATGGTGAACCTAGTCCTTTCTTATTCGTTAAACGTTAGGATTAGTACATTAACGATACTAGTTTGAATCAATCCAGCCCTAAAGGCTGTGAACCACTTTCATCTTGCTTATTGGCTTTTGTCACCGGATTTTTTCTTTTGATTGAAGATTGAGTCTTAGTCAGCCGTATCTTTTTGGCGGTTACAGATTCTGGAGCATCAGGATTAACAACTTTTTCAACCATTTTATCGATTAAATCATCAGCAAAATTACTTTTTCGTAACCCAGAGCTGGATTGGCTCTTATACCAAACAGAATAACGTAAAGCAGCAACGATTTTTTCCTTGCCCACACCATCATTATCAGCCCACTTAGTTATTTTTTGGAGATCGCCTAATGAGTTGCCAGGTGGCCTGCCTTCTTCCAGAGAAAACTTGGCGTTATACCTTTTCCACAAGTTGAGTGGCTTGCGTTGCTCAAAATACTTCTGCCAATCTAGAGTCTTGTCAGGATGTAGTCCAGTCAGATTAACAATTTTAGTATCTTTAGAATCATTAGCAACAACATGTAAGCGATCGAGTACTTGCTCAAAACTAGGTAGTTGACTTGATTCACTTGGTAATACTAGTACGATATGTTTATCAACTCCATATTCCTTGCGTACCCTAGGAATGTTCTTATTTTGGTTAAATTCTTCGCGATCGTTGGTTTTATTCCCCTGAATTTTCGCTAGCTTCTTATCCAGAACTTGTCGTTGCGTATTAACAGTGACATCAATTCCAATAACGACAGGTTGACCATCGTTATTGTTGATTTGAACAATACTGTCCATAGCTAATACCCGATCAGCTAAAAACTTAGTCCATTGACCTAATGATTCACTATCCTGTAAATCTACAGGCAACCTGTCAGCTCTAATATCTTTCAGCCATTCAGGTGCCTGCGGAAATTCTTTATCTCCAAACTCGATCGCGAACTGGAGCCTCCCAGACAAATACAAGTCTAGAGATTTAACAAAATTTACTTGCTCATCTGGGTTAATTGAATAATCAATTGCAAAATCGCGTGTAAAGCGATCAAATAGTTTTTCGACATCAACACCAGAGAGCTGAGCCAAACTAAATCAACTCCACACTTAGTAATGCGGGAAAATCACTCGAATCGCAAGAATTAGCAATTTCGCTATAGATGTAATCGCAGAACGAATCAAAATCCCAGTGCCGCCAATCACTTCCAGGCTTAGGATAAGCCACCAGAAAACGGCTAACCCCCAAACTCTCTCTAAAGTTGATATAAGGAGCTGCTAAAAGAATTTTTTGTAATGCGGCTAAGTTTTCTTTAGTAGGGCAATAGAATATGCCGATATACCCTTCCAATCCTTCACAGATGGTACTCGCCTGACCTAAACGGTGCAGACCCATTAAATCTAACTTCTCTCGATCGCTTAACTCTGGCTGATCAAGCAATAGCTGCGGATATACCTTAGAGATAACTGCATCCATTTTCTCCGTTGGCGGGGATGTCCCTTCCGTTAGCTTTCGTAGATATTTAACCATTTCGATATCTACCAAGCTTGCTAATTCATCAACAAGATTATTTGTGTTACACGTAATCACTTGCAAACCTCATTTCTTGTATTAGGACTCCTATATTACCTCAGAATTTCTACTCATTGCTATGCTAGTGAAAAGAAAAAATCAAATTGGTAGTGCCGATTTATTAACCACAAACCGCCCATGGTATCCTTTCACTCTTAATATTGCCTGTTTTTGTGTTTGTTCTTGGCGGGTACAAATAACATCTGGCATCACCCGATCATAATAATCAAATACATCGTCCAACCACTTTTTAAGCCTCTCGCGGTTTATCCGGCTCAGTGGCGATCGCCCTGGTGTAGATGCTCCAACTAGCGATACCTGGTTGAGTAAATTTTGCTCTTGATCGCTTAAATCCATATACAAGTAAGGAATGTCACCTATAGTCTCTTGATTGAGCGCATTTACTATCCTTCTGTAGCTGACTTTCTCAAGCTTTTTTTCAATTTCTCCTGTTTGCGTCCGATCGCTCACTTGCCACATACTAACTTCCAGTCCGCCCAACTGATGAAAATAGCTCCCTGCCCACCATTTGTCCACTATTTTCTCAGACGATCTAGCTAAATGAGCCACTACCACTTGTTTCTCACTATCTATCAATCGATCTAAATTAAATGGTTGATTAGCTTCTACTAATAAATAGTTGCTTTTTGCATACCTTTTTTGAAGCAACGGCTCTCCCTGCATATCTATTAACTCTACCGCCTCCGCTCCTAACCTGGTTTGATGATATTCAAATAATGTACTGGCAAGCATTGTATGACCTACTTTAGGCTGTTCGCCTCCAACTAAGTGCAAAGACACAACACTTTTCTTAGATTCCGTCCCCTGGGTCGGTAGTTTTGCTGTAGGCCAAATTCTTTTGATATCTATCGGCTCTTCTTCACCTGCCTCTAAAAATTGATCCTCTAATTTTGAGCTGTCATTCACTACCGAAAGAATCTCCTCTGATGCTGCAAATAACTGATCATCAGTACTTTCTATCAAGGGGGAAGTAGTTTCTCCCTCTACATCAACTACTTTCTCAGCATCAGTTTCAGTGTCTTTTCCCTTTTTCGCAATTGCTACTGTTTTTTTTACTGAGAGGGCTTGTTGCCCGTCAACTACTGCGGGAGATTCCCTTTTAGGCTTTGACTTGCTCTCAAAAGCTTGTTCATCATCTGTATTTCCACCTGCTTTTGCTAATAGTGGCTGAAATTCTACACTGTTCCATTGAATCAAATACTGCTGCCAGTTCGTTTGCCCCCTGGCAATTTCATCTAGCTTCCCCTCCATTTCAGCAGTGAATTCTGCGGCTACTAATTTCGGAAAGTGGTTCCCCAAATACTCAGCGGTTTTGATACCTGCCGGAGTAATAACCACTACTTTTTTCTTGACCTCTATATAACCTCGCGCCCGTAATGTTTTGCCAATACTGGCGAAGGTGCTTGGCCTACCGATTCCAAGTCGCTCTAGCTCTTTAATTAATTTTGCTTCTGTATATCTTGCCGGGGGCAATGTCATCTTCTGATCGCTACCACTATTTTTCGGATCGAGACTTTGCCCTGCTGATAACTGCGGCAATTGTCGATCTTTTTGTAAGTTATTCCAGTATTTGGTATAGCCTGTAGCAACTAAAGTTTGACCGCTAGCCTGCCACAATATATCCCCTGACTGGGTTACTACTTTTGTTTTGTTCAATCCCGCTGGAGCACATTGAGAGGCGATCGATCTATTCCAAATGATCTCATAAAGCTGACCCTGCTCTGCTGACAAATGATTCGCTATTTCTGATGGAACCAAATCAACATAGCTCGGACGGATAGCTTCGTGCGCCCCCTGTACTCCTGCTTTATTCTTAAAGTTTTTGCGCTTACTAGGAATATTTTCAGGATCATGGCTTTTAAGCCATTCAATCACAGCCTGACAAAATTCCTCGGACAGAGCAATGCTATCCGTCCTGTGATAGGTAATCAAAGATTTTCTACCATCAGGCAAATCAACCCCCTCAAAAAGCTCCTGGGCAATCTTCATCGTTTGTTCAGGGCTGAACCCGCATTTCACGCTTCCTACCTGTTGCAATGTACTGGTAGTTAGGGGTGGTGGCGGATCTTTCGTAGCTGCTTTGGTAGTAGCCGTTAGAACCATGTGGGGATTGTTTTGGGATACTGCGACAATTCGATCGGCTTCTTCGGCAGATAGAATTTTCAGAGATTCTACTATTGAAGATTCAGATCTCTCAGCAGCATCATCAACTTCATCGACTTCATCTTCAACTTCGTTAGTAGTGCCTACATTACCTGCATAAAACGCCCTAAACCCTTCATAATCCGTCCATACGCTCCAGTATGGCTTAGAAGAGAAGGTGTCAATCTCTCGCTCACGCTGATAAACTAAATACAAAGCTGGAGTCTGAACCCTACCCGCACTCTTACCCACATTGGCTTTAGCTAACAAGGGCGATACGGTGAACCCTACATATTTATCCAGACACCGCCGCGCCTGCGCCGACATGGCTAAGTTTTCATCTACTTGCTTCGCATTTTCAATGGCTGACAGAATTGCTTTTTGATTAATTTCGTTGAACGTAATCCGTTTGCATTTATTAGCTGGAAAAAGTTTCTGCAAATGCCATGAAATGGACTCGCCTTCTCGATCTTCATCTGTCGCCAGATATATGACTTCTGCCGTTTTGCCGATCGCCTTCAGCTGCGCCACCGTTTGCTTTTTATTTGCCGCGATGGAATATCGACATTCAATTCGATCGTCAAAGAAGTCGAATCCCAAATTTAGATGCCCATCATTACTCAGCTCCATGAAATGTCCACATGTAGCTTTGATGCTCCACCCATCTCCTAAGAAGCTTTTGATCGTCTTTATCTTATTGGGTGATTCTACAATAAGTACTTTCACAGTGGGACACTTTAACCAGGTTTTACCAAGAACGGATTGCCTTTAACGTTAGCAAAAATCGAAATGTCAATACTACTTGACGGCTGGGCAAACTGCTTTGACCGATTCTGGATTTTCACTACATTCTCAGAATCTCTAGAAAATAGAGAGCAGGTAGTTTTAATCCCATGAATAACATTATCGAAATTAATTTCTACTTTAGCTGCTGGTTGCCCAGCCTCTTGCCATGCCTGAGAATAAGCTATATTAACTGCTTCTTCAATTTCAGCACCAGTATAATTAATAAGGTCTGAGCATATCGCCCTGCATTGCTCCATGTTAAATGGTAGGAGCTGTTCCTCTGTAAAATTATTGCGATCGATAACTTTAAATCGCCCATCTCTCTTATTCAGATGTAAATAAAGAATAGTCATGCGATCGATCGGCTCAGGATAGCCAATGTAGTAAATTTTATTAAATCGTCCCGGCCTGGTAAATTCAAGCGGGATTTGCTCTAAGCGGTTAAGCGTAGCAAATACATAAGCTCCACAGTCTTCCGGATGCTCTTGGAGCCAAGTCAAAAGTACTCCCAGCATCACACCATTAACGCTACCTCCTAAAAATTTATCTACCTCATCAAAAAAGACAACGCAGCGACCAATTGCCTCAATTCTATTTAGCAAAGATTTAAGATAAGTCGCTCCTTCTGCTCCCAAAGAGACAACTTTATCAATACCAATATTAATCAACGGTACTCCCCAAATAGCCGCAGCCACCTTTGCAGCATGAGATTTCCCTGTTCCCGATGGCCCAACTAACAGAGCGCCTTTAGGACTAGGAACTCCAGCTGCTCTAGCTGCTGGGGTAAAGTGACTTTGAATTCTAATAATCTCCTCTTGCAGCAAGTCCATACCCCCAATCGCCTCGATGCGTGGAGTTGGTAGCAATTCCATCCCTTCAAGTCGCAATAAATTACGCCGATAATTTATTGCAACTTGTCTAGCATCTTCCCCCGTTAGAGATTGGCTTTGAATCTGTCGAACCGCTTCAGTCCACTCCGCTGCTGATAGACCCAATCCTGCAAAAATTACCTCCCGATCTGTCAGGCCATGATTCATAGAAATTTGGCATAACTGATCAAAATCTGGGAAAGGTAGAACTACTTCTGGCAAAATGCCCCTCAGTGCTTCCGGAATCGGGCACAGTGGATAGTCAATTAGTAGTATTTGAGTGTCTGGATTTCTTCTTAGTTGGTCATAAGCCGATTGCAATGCGTATTCCACCGGAATCCTTTCGATCGAACTCAAGCGGTTTAAAATCGAAAGAACCCCGTCGAATACATGCAAACCTTTAGAGTCAGTCGTTTTAACAATTTGAGACGGTAAGCTTTCAATATCAACCCCTTCTAAAGGTGTCCAGTATTGCACTACCGAAAATTGTTGTGACAAGGCAAAAGCAATCGTCTCTCGTTCGATCGCTTTTGCCCTCAAAACAGCTAAATTATTGTGGCTTAGAGTATCAATCAGATTTTTAAGCATCATAAGCTTTGAGTTTGGCCAATACTTGGCTCTGTCTTGGATTTAGAAACCTTTTTACGTGAATTAGCTACTTTTCCTGCTGCCTTGACACCCGCGATTCTCACTTTTTTCTCTTTTTCAGGAGCAATTCCTTTCGCCTCAGCGTCAAGAAGCTTTTCCAGCGCATCATTCGCCACTTCTTCTCTTTCCGTGCCAAAAGACTGATCATTTAATGACCTAGTAGAGAATTTGATGCTTAATCCTTTTGGTTGATCAGTAGAAACCTTAAAGTCACCATCGGCATTTCTTGAAAGAAAATAGTCTTTGTTATCTTTTAACTGATCAGCGATCATCTCCCTTGGCGTAGGATCGTAGGGATCATCTAATTCTGCGGCAAAATACTCTGCCGCTTGATAAGCCATTTCTTCCGCTCCGACAGCTTGGCTCTCTGCTTTTATCTGTGATTCGGTTTGACTCATGACTTTATGCCTAGGTTTTAGGTTTACAGACCCTGTGCTTGACCACTACTTGACTCTTCTTTGGATTTAGAAATTTTCTTGCGTGAACTAGTTGCTTTCGGTGCAGCCTTAGCACTTGCAACTACGGCTTTTTTCTTTGTTGTCTGAGGCTTTTGACCACTTGGAGCCAAGCCCGCCGCTGGCGCTGCTATGGGTGATGATTGCTGAGATAGCTTGTCTCTAAAGTCAGCCACCTCAGCAAAAAATCGAGGGCTAATCTCAATCGCGCTGTCCTTTCCAAGGCCAGCGAATAGATTTTGCCCCTGCTTGATCAAGCTGCGCGGGTTAGTTTTCGACTGGGGATTGGATACCAGATCGGCTTTGATTTTGGAAACCTTGCTCAATACTCCCTGGGCTTTAGTTTTCGCTGCATTCTTGACTTGATTCCAGCGGCTAGCCACTGGAGTGAGACTACTAGTTCGAGTAATATTTAGACCTACCTCTGGTCCAATACCCAGCTTTTTCTCAATTTGCTCCTTGTTAAAGCTAGATACTTCTTTCTCGGTTATTTGGCCAGTACTGTCTACTTTCAGGATCGATCGACCGTTAACATTTAGACTAATCCCTTCAGCTCCTTCAATTCGATCGCCAACTTTAGTTTTATCGTCGAGTAGCTTGGTGTAAACTTGCTTTGCCTTATCGTCCCCACTAACCCTGTCAATCGCACGATTCTCGCTAAATAGTGTCTCTGTTTTCTGTTCTTTAACCTCAGTAGTGTTCGCTTGACCAATAGGAACAGCTTCTTGCTGTTCTGACTGCTGAACTGTTTTTAGGGTATCTTCCAACCTGTCGAGAACTTCAAGCTTAACA